>NZ_JAUBSF010000017.1:52056-75213 GCF_036704615.1 Microcoleus sp. K4-B3 | reverse complement strand
CTTTGAAACCGGAGTAAGTAAGTTTTTTAGCATTAAAACTTAACTCTTTGGGCGGGCAAGATGCCCACCCCACAAGAAGTTTTCAGAAAAAGTATCCACAATAAATTCACTCTTTGTGGAACAGGCCGGAAAGCCTGTTGCTGACGCACTTTGAAACCGGAGTAAGTAAGTTTTTTAGCATTAAAACTTAACTCTTTGGGCGGGCAAGATGCCCACCCCACAAGAAGTTTTCAGAAAAACCATCCACAATAAATTCACTCTTTGTGGAACAGGCCGGAAAGCCTGTTGCTGACAATGATGCAAGATGTGAGATGAATGCTATTTACTTAGCGCCGTAATAAAACGCAACTTCTTTATCTTTCAGTGGTGCGAAGTCAGCAGCAACGAGCATTTTATCGAGCTCGTTTTGAGGCAGATGTTTGACACCGATTCGGACAATGCGCGATCGCATGGTATTTGACACGCCACTGCGCTGTCTGCCGGCTTCTAATCCCATCACTTGCTTGTAGAGGTCTAATTTTGCTTGCGGAATCGGAGTACCGTCAAAATCGATTCCAGAGGCGATCGCAACATCGATCGCATCTGCACCAGTTGTAGATTGAGCCGCTGAGTTTGTTTCTGAAGACATTGTGCAAATTAAATAAAAAGGACGATCGTCATAAAAAGTAGTTTAGTCCTAAAAGTGCCAAAGTTGAGCACCAAACTCTAGCACAGCTCAAAACAACGTAAACTCGTGAAACAAGCTAAACAGTCCGCGAATAGTTGAGGGCGCATGATTTGTTAGTTGTTGGTTATTGTTTATTCTACTCGTTCCAAGGCTCTGCCTTGGAACGTATATCAGGAGGCTCTGCCTCCAATTGATCCAAGCAGCAAACGAGGCAGAGCCTCGCTGACATCGGTTCCAAGGCTCTGCCTTGGAACCAGTTAAATCTGCATTGTTGTTATCCCAAAAATTTATATATTAATGTTCAAATAGCTCTGCTTTTTCAATGATAAACCATTCGTGGTACAATACTGCTAAGAAAAACTCTTCTCCTTTTGGTCGATCGCACACAGCCATATATCCCGATACAAACATATCATCATCAAAAGTTGTATCCTTAAGAAAAAGAGTCAGCGAGTTGCCATCCGCGCTCCAAATTGTCCGCAAAATCGTGATATTTTGGTGACGAGATGCTTCAACGGGCAATAACACCCACCGCCCCTCAATCTCGATAAATTCTGGTTCGCCGTATCTCAACTCAGACTCCCATGTCTCCGGCCCTTCGTGCTTCTCAATAATTCGATCCCAGCGCACTGTTTTAATCTTCGCTAAAGTTTCGTTTGACAAATCAGCTACTTTCATCCGATTAATGTCCTAATAAAATTAACTGGTTCCAAGGCTCTGCCTGGGAACCGATGTCAGCGATGCTCTGCATCGGAATTATTCATCTCTCTCTTGTCTCTCTCCGTGTTCTCTGCGTTCTCTGCGGTTAAATCATTCCGATATCCAATAACTAATGACTAAAATCGACATTTCCCCCACTGACAATTACCCCAACTCTCGCATTTTCAGCTTTCACAACACCTGAAAGCAAAGCTGCTGCCGCCAGCACTCCAGTCGGTTCAACAACTATCTTCATCCGTTCCCAAATAAAAAACATAGTGCTGCGAATAGCCTCTTCTGAAACTGTTGCCATATCATCAACATAATGCAGGACCAAAGGAAAGGTTAATTTCCCCAAAGATGGCGTCCGCGCACCATCAGCAATCGTATCCGGGTTAGTAACAGTTTGTAGCGTTTTCGTGCGGAACGATCGCGTCGCATCGTCTGCTTGCTGGGGTTCTACCCCGATTACTTTACACTGCGGAGACAAAGTTTTTGCGGAGATCGCGCATCCCGACAGCAAACCGCCTCCGCCGCAGCAAACCAGCAGCAAATCCAACTCCCCAACTTCTGCGATTAATTCCAGCGCCGCCGTACCTTGTCCCGCAATCACCCGCGCATCATCATAAGGAGGAATAATTGTCAAGTTCCGTTCAGCGCCAATTTTAGCGGTTAACTCTTCGCGGGAAACTTGAGTGCGATCGTACAAAATAATCTCTGCGCCGTAGCCGCGAGTCGCCTCTTGCTTGACTTTGGGCGCATCAGCAGGCATGACAACAGTAGCAGGAATTTCTAGCAACCGTGCGGCAAGGGCGATCGCCTGCGCGTGATTTCCCGAAGAAAAAGTCAGCACTCCCCGCTGTTTTTCAGCTTCAGATAGCTGCATTAAAGCATTGCAAGCACCCCGAAATTTAAACGAACCCGTGCGCTGAAAGTTCTCGCACTTGAAAAATACCTGAGAATTTGTGCGTTTGTTGAAAGTTTCCGAAGTCAGCACCGGCGTCTTGAAAGCTTTGCCCTGCAAGCGATTTGCCGCCACTTCCACATCGGCGAAACAGACTTGCAAGGGATGAGGGGCACATCCGTGGGTACTCATAGATTTTAGATTAGGGCGATCGAGGACTCTATTTGTAGGGTGGGGATTGCCCGCTTCACTCCTACCATTAAATTATAAATTTTTATTATATTTTGGGGCTAATAATTATTAGATATTGCGCTTGATTGTCAAAAAAACTGTTGACTAAAATCAAAGTTATTACAATTTACTCTCAAAAAGTAAAGTGAGGTTTGTACTTGCACAGGAGAGGGATTAATGAATACAAATTTAACCACAGCCCGATTAATTGTAGGGAAACAGCACGGCGCCGTGTCCTGATTTCCGGTAACGGGTAAAATCAACCGGATTGGATGGTCAAATTGCCCGATCGCGCGATCTACTCCAACCATCGACAACAAGGCAAAAGAGGACACCGCAATGCCGTTTCCCTACCCAAAAAAGAGCAGCTAAATTGTTTAATAATTACAAAAAAAAGGACACAGCATTGCTGTGTCCCTACTCGTATCTTGTAGGAACACGGCATTGCCGTGTCCCCACCCGTACCGCCGATATCCCGATTAGGATTCTTGCCGTTTAGAACAAGAACAATTCAGAATTACCGGAAATTCCTAAATCGACATTGACAGTTGCAAACAAACTGTTACCGCCAACCGTAGAACCGTTGCTATCGTAATACAGTTTAGTAGATGCAGACAAACTGTCGTAGATAGCCATGATTGATGGCCCGGTTAAAGTTGCTTCGAGCGCAGTTACAGAAACTGTACTGCTGTAAGCGTAGAAACTCGAACCCAAAGGCCCCGATCCGGTGGTAAATGCGGCAAAACCAGTTGTGTCGAGGTTAATTACATCATCAGCAATGCTGTAATTGGTAATTAAATCCCCGCCGTCAGCAGTAGTTCCGCTGAACACAAACACATCCAAACCAGCACCGCCGTTGAGAACATTGGTTCCCACACCACCGATTAAAGTGTCATTCCCGATACCGCCGTTGAGAGTATCGCTACCGCCACCGCCGAAGAGGCTGTCATTGCCATCGTCGCCGGAAATGCTGTCGTTACCCAAACCGCCGTCGAAAATGTCGGCACCGCTACCGCCGCTGAAGATGTCAGCAAATTCAGTACCAGTGACACTGTTAGCAGCCGCATCTCCGGTAAATAAGACAGGAGTGGTAAAGTTGTAACCGCCAGCACCAGAACCGAAATTGTTAAATGCGATCGGGAAAGTATTCCCAGCCGCAGTTAAATCAGCAACGCTGCCTGAGTTGGTAGTAGTACCAGTAGCAGAAGATGCGATTGTACCTGTAAATACAAAGTCCGCCGTTCCCAGATTGCTAGCAGCCGTACCCAAATTAGCAATCAAGGTAGAACCACCGGCTGTCGTACCGTTCGAGTCAAAATACAACACAGTCTCGTTCGACGCATTCGTAAATGCGAAGAAACCAGCAGTTGTAGAATTGCCCAAGGCTTTAGCTTGTGCAGCTTCCAAAGAGGCATAACTGCCGCCGCTGAAAATCACTAATTCTTTGCCAGTAATGTCCGGAGTTGAACCCGTCACACCGTCAAAGTTAGTCGTCGTCAAATTGCCGAATTCGCTCGCGCTAAACTGGAATTTGTCTACCCCAGAGGTAAAGTCAGTAATCGTATCGCCGCCTTCGCCTGCTGCTTTGTAAACAAAGAGATCCCCACCAGCACCGCCAGTGAGAACATCTGCACCGCTGCCGCCGCTGAAGATGTCAGCAAATTCAGTACCAGTGACACTGTTAGCAGCCGCATCTCCGGTAAATAAGACAGGAGTGGTAAAGTTGTAACCGCCAGCACCAGAACCGAAATTGTTAAATGCGATCGGGAAAGTATTCCCAGCCGCAGTTAAATCAGCAACGCTGCCTGAGTTGGTAGTAGTACCAGTAGCAGAAGATGCGATTGTACCTGTAAATACAAAGTCCGCCGTTCCCAGATTGCTAGCAGCCGTACCCAAATTAGCAATCAAGGTAGAACCACCGGCTGTCGTACCGTTCGAGTCAAAATACAACACAGTCTCGTTCGACGCATTCGTAAATGCGAAGAAACCAGCAGTTGTAGAATTGCCCAAGGCTTTAGCTTGTGCAGCTTCCAAAGAGGCATAACTGCCGCCGCTGAAAATCACTAATTCTTTGCCAGTAATGTCCGGAGTTGAACCCGTCACACCGTCAAAGTTAGTCGTCGTCAAATTGCCGAATTCGCTCGCGCTAAACTGGAATTTGTCAGTTCCCGACTTAAAGTCGGAAATTTTATCGCCACCTTCTTTAGTTGTCCTGTAAACAAAGAGATCCGCACCAGTGCCACCGCTTAGGACATCCAAACCGAGGCCGCCGGTGATGGTATCGTTGCCGTCGCCGCCCTTGAGGGTATCGTTAAAATTGCTGCCGACTATGTTGTCATCGCCTGCTAAACCATCGAAATTAACTGGGGCCGGAGAAGTGCTGAAATTCACATTGTCAGGACCAGCAGTACCGACAGGAACATTTAGTGGCGGACCGGTGAAGACAAAGTTATTGACTTGCAGGCGAATGTTCACCGAGAAACTGGTGACTATTTCAAAGCGCGCCCCAACAGCAAATACCAGCACAGAACGGCCAGTAGTGGCATCTGTAAACTGACAGAAAATAGGCGCGTCTGGGTTGCCACCCAAAGCTGCAAACCGCGCTTGCAAAGTCGCGATGCTGGTAACAGTGATATCCGCGGTGAAGTCGAGCAAATTAGCGCTGCCGATCGACCCAACAGTAGAACTAGCAGTAATCTCCAGTCGGGTCAAGCTAGAAACGGTGAGATTACCAAAAGCTGCGGTAGAAAGCTCTAAAAGATCGTCATCAACATTAAAGTCAGTAATGAAGTCAGCTTCTACAACTGTTTGAATCTCTTGGCGGGAAGTGCGGTAAATATAGCGATCTTTCCCAAGACCCCCACTCAGATTATTGGTTCCTAGACCGCCTTCGATCGAGTCATCGCCGTCATTTCCTGTTAAGGTGTCATTGCCACTACCGCCTATTACTTTGTCATTGCCGATGCCAGCTTGGATATCGTCATCGTCATCGCCGCCGTCGATATCGTCATCATCATCGCCACCTTTAACTTTATCCTTGCCCAAGCCTCCTTTTAGTGTGTTTTTGCCTTTACCGCCGTCGATATCGTCATCGTCATCGCCGCCGTCGATATCGTCATCGTCATCGCCGGCTTTAACTTTGTCCTTGCCTTTGCCTGCTTTTATTTTGTGTTTGCCTTTACCGACTTCGATATCGTCATCGTCATCGCCGCTGTCGATATCGTCATCGCCATCGCCGCCTTTAATTTTGTCCTTGCCTTTGCCGCCGATGATTTTGTCCTTGCCTTTACCGCCTGTAATGTCATCGTCACCATCGCCGCCTTCGATGTCGTTATCCAGCGTCGCAGAACCGACAATAACTTGAGCTTGTGTATTTCCAGCAAACTTAAAGACATTTTGCTCGACTTTCAAGCTAAAACGCTGGCCGGTGAGAACGTTTTTGCCGTTGCTAACTTCAAAAGCAAAACTAGCCGCACCGATAAAACCTGTTGCCGCTTTGAAACTTAACAAGCCTGCGTTAATGTCTGCTTGAGTGAAGGTAAAACCGAGTTGTGTTACGGCGACTCCCTTAAAGAATAGTTGCCCGGTTGTAGCAGCGGGTAGCTCAGTTAGCTTGAAGACTGTCTTGCTAGGACCTTGCGAGGCATCGACAAACCGCAACAAGTCAGAACTAATAATTTGCTCGCTGCCGTTGGAACCAGCAGTCAAGCTATTATTAGCTTCCACTCGCGGAGGGTTATAAATCGGGTTCGGAGTTGGAGTTGGAGTTGGAGTTGGAGTTGGAGTTGAACCGGTAACTCCCAAAAAGTCGCCAGCATCGAGAAGCGTTGCGTTGACCTTCAACAATAGCGCCAGCGTGAAGTTATTGAGCCGAATTTCGGTATTGCCACCGACTTGTATAAAGGTCAAGCTGCTAAAGTTCAAATCACCAAACAGCAGAAACTTGTCTTCGTTGTCTGCGAAGTCAGTGATGACTGAACTTGCCCCAGAGGTACTGTTACTCATGCCATAAACGTCAGATCCAGCACCGCCGACACAGGTATGGTTGCCAGTACCGCCCATCAGGGTATCGTTGCCGTCGCCGCCCATCAGCGTATCCTCGCCGTCGCCGCCGCCGACAACGCTGTCGTCGCCGCCGCCACCGTCTGCCATGTCATTGCCGTCGCCAGTAACGAGGGTATCGGTGCCCGCACCGCCCATCACGGTATCGTCACCGTCACCGCCGATCACGCTGTCGTCGCCGTCGTCGCCGCTGCAAACGTCGCTGCCGCCACCGCCGATCACGGTATCGTCGTCGTCGCCGCCGCTAACGCTGTCGTCGCCGTCGTCACCTGCACAGTTGTCGCTGCCGGCACCGCCGATCACGGTATCGTCGCCGATGCCGCCGCTAACGCTGTCGTCGCCGTCGTCGCCTGCACAGTTGTCGCTGCCGGCACCGCCGATCACGGTATCGTTATCTTTGCCGCCGTTAACGGTATCGTTGCCGTCGCCGCCGCTAACGTTGTCCTTGCCCTGATCGCCCCTGACGGTATCGTTGCCTTCGCCGCCCTCGCAATCGTCGTTGCCTTTGCCGCCGATCACGGTATCGCTGCCGGTGCCGCCGTCAACGTTATCATCTCCTTCGTTGCCGTGCACCCAGTCATCGCCGTCATCGCCTTTGCAGATGTCGTTGCCAGTACCGCCAAAAAGGCTGTCCTCGTCTTTACCGCCGTTAAGGGTGTCGTTGCCTTTGCCGCCCTTAACCTTGTCTTTATCGCGATCGCCTTTTATTTCATCGTCGTCATCGCCGCCCTCGCAATCGTCGTCACCTTTACCCCCGTAAATTTTATTTTTTTTGCCAGGGTTTCCTTTGATTTTGTCTCGGCCTTTTTTGCCGAATATCTCCTCGTTAGCGCCGGTGGCGACAATTAAGTTATCGTCATCGTTACCTAAGAGAGTCCGGCGGCGATCGATGCCGTTGCCATCATCTAAGTCATCTTTGTCGCCCGCATCTTCTTGGGGTACGGCGTTAAATTCAGCAATGTTGCTGTTATCCGCAACTTGACCGTTACCGGCGGTGCTGCCACTGTTTTCTGCGATCGCTACCTTAATTAACTCGGCTAACTCATCGTCGGAATTCTTAGGGGTATTGTTGTCGAAATCCCCGACAGGAATTTGTGTTTCATCTCGATCGGGAAAAAGTGTTCCCGATACATTCAACTGTTCTTCTTCCATTCTGGATATTTCCCAAAAACGTTTGAGCTTCTTACAATCAATTTATCAGTAAGCAGGAGGCAGCAGAAGAAAAAATTATAACTTCATGATTTCGCCTGCTAGAGGGGCTGATGTCCTCATCTTTACTATTATAGATGCCACTTAAACTGCAAGGTTTTTTTTCTCATTTGCGAGTTTTATTTTCGGCGGCCATTGCGCACCAAAATTAATCGATCCGCCATTTACACTGTAAGTGCTGCGCCGAAGCGCCTAGCATTTGAGATGTTCTCCGTAATTTCTACAGTAAGCTGCGCCGAAGTGCTCTTGATTGTAGATTTTCTACGTAATTTCTACAGTGAATTAGCTGAATTTAAACTCGCAACTTACAACTCCCCAAAACCTTTATCCCCACAATTTTACCCTTGCTTTTCTTGCGATTGAGCCTGGGTGCATTGAATTTTTGTAACACTCCCAGCTCGGACAAATCCTTCCCTGACTTAGGATTTGAGCTTCTTTACTAAACGACTGCACCCTCCTAACTTTAGTTCCCGATGACTAATTAGAAATTTAGATTATTCGCGCGGGCAAATATTGGTTTTAATTTTCAGTCGCAGAATTATCTCTCGATTTGACCGAGGCGAGCAAACTGAAATATTATTTATTTTGATATATAAAAATAGCTGTGCAAAAATCTATTTATCTCAAGACAGATTGTAATATTCAGAAACAAACAGGAATAAACGCAGGAGTTATTTTTGGTTAAAGTTGTAAGTTCGATCGGCATTTTGAGCGGGAAGGACGCAGGGCGAGCCTGAGAAACCCAGTTGTTTTATAGAGGTTTCGCTGCCAAATCAAATATTTCTCCGAGAAACCAGCTTGATGAGGCTTAGTCCTCTAGATGATAAAAATGATTGTTGCTTGAGAGGACAGGAATAATTTGATAGCGGTTGTATTGTTGAGAATTCTTTGCTCCTTAATTTTCTTTTTCCTGCTTAACTTTAACTAGATTAAGACAGTTAAATAAAAAAACTAATAACATAAAAGTGGTAAATTAGCAATGCTCGATTAGCAATTATCGAGGGTCAACTATCGATTACGGATCGCCACAGAGGCCTTACGGATGAGGGTGGAGGGCTTACGGATGAGGAGCCAGGGCTGACCAATTAATTAATTGACACAAAATCAAGATTTCAGATGGGGGGTTGGTGGTAGAGGATAAGCGCTAAGGACCGATCGACATATCGAAAAAAAAAAAAAATACTCAACTTTGCCTCCGATATTGCCCTGAAACCGGTTGGCGAGAGCCGAAGTAATTTTAATAAGAACTAGAGATCCGCCTGGTAAAGTGCTTCCAATTTAACTTTACTCAGCAATGAGAAACTCAAGTTCGCGACGAATCTAAAGGGGTCTGCGGTAGAGGTGCAAAATGTTAAAGATAGCAAGATTCGAGAAATTTCGGCTTTCACTGAGCCACAGGGCAATAAAAACTAATAAACTGTTATTAAAGTACAACTTTTATAGCCTCAAAGTGTTTGAACAAATATATTTGACCCCAGCGTTCGCCCGATCGGGGGAAGCGCATTCAGAAACTTTGATTGAAAGAGTAAAAATTATTTTGCCGATCGCTATTGCTAGCCGCAACAACGCAGGCAAATTCATAATTAAGGCGGGAGGGCGCTAAAGCGGTGAGCCAGGAATTTCAACTCTCAGTCACCCCAGTTGGGGACGACGAATATTTAGTGCGGACAGAAAGGGTTGCACCCGGTGTACCCTTAGCAGAAGAACAAGTCCGCTGGCCAATCGACGAATGGCTGGCACTGTCTGCTCAACTGATGAACGACCCGCTGGTGGGCTTGCTCCAAGGAAAAGCATTACAGGGAACCAGTTTGGCTGGTCGCGGAATCTCGCGCTCGGGAAACAACTCAGGGCCGAATTTAGTAGCTCTCGGGCAACAATTATACAGCGGGCTGTTTCAAGGAAACTTGCGCGATAGCTGGACTTGCGCTCAAGGCATCGCCCAGCACCGCCGAGAAGTGCTGCAACTGCGGCTCGGACTCAAAGGCCGGCACTTGCCGCGGCTGCCGTGGGAAGTTCTGCACGCCGGCGATCGCCCTTTGGCAACCGGCACCGATGTCGTGTTTTCCCGCTACCAACCAGGTACAAGTTTGTTCAAACAAACCCGGATACTGCCCAGTAGCGGGCCGCTAAAAATTTTAATGGCGATCGCCTCTCCGAGCGATCGAGACAGCTTGCAGCTCAAGCGAGAAGTGCTCCACTTGCAACAAGAACTCCAAAACCGCACTGCTAACCCTCTCAAAAACAGCCCCCACTCCCCAGAAATTCAACTGACTATTCTCGAACAGCCCGATCGAGAACAACTTACCCAAGCCCTAGAACAAGGACAGTACCAAGTCCTGCACTACGCAGGCCACAGCAACTTAGGTTCCAGAGGTGGGGAACTCTACCTAGTCAGCAGCCGCACCGGCTTAACCGAAACCTTGAGTGGCGACGACTTAGCTGGATTGCTCGTTAACAACGGTATTCAGATGGCCGTGTTCAACTCCTGCCGCGGCGCCTACGGCGACCCCTCAAACCTCGCGGACGACAGCCCTGAACGCAACTTAACCGAAGCTCTAGTCAAGCGCGGCATTCCGGCAGTGCTAGCAATGGCAGAAAGCATCCCCGACGATGTAGCCCTAACTCTCACGCGGCTGTTTTACCGCAACCTCAATCAAGGCTATCCAGTCGATCTCAGCCTGAGTCGAGCTAGAGCCGGGCTAATTTCTGCCTACGGTTCTCACCAGTTATACTGGGCTTTGCCCATTCTCTACCAGCACCCGGACTTTGACGGCTATCTGACCGGCGCCCCAGCCCAAGGCGCGGCATCCGGGTCTCGGGTGCCAATAATCGCGTCGGGAACGCAGCAGGCTCTCGCGGGTACAGAATGGAATGCGCCACCTTCGCTCTCGGCGATCGCCCAATACCCCGCAATGCCAGCCAATAGATCGCATGATTCAGACAGTTCTGACGGCGAAGTCTGGGAATATTTTCCTGACCCATTAAAACAGAACAGGGATTGGGTTCACCAGAACGATCGACACGAGGCTGCTAATTCACCGAACTCACAGACGGCTTCGCCGTCCTCTATTCATAATCCTGACTCTTCGGTTATGCAAGCAATTTCCCCTGCGGCACCGGCTCAGAAACCGTTAAAAAAACCGGGATTGAAAAAATCTGTGGCCCTGATGCTTTGCTTGTTGCCGGTTGCTTTGAGTGCTGGCTTTTTTGGGTGGCGGTACTCGCACCAGCGAGGTACGAAACCAGAAGAGTTACTGCCGGCGGTACGGACTCCCCTGTCGCAAAATTACCTGCAAGAACGCCACTAAAAGCAACAACCTCTGTCAGTGCTGAGTTTGGGCCCGCTTGCCATAACTCCAAACTGGCGGAGGTTGTTGCTGGCAATTGGCGATCGGCTGTCGCTGGAAAAGTTATCAAAAGTATGCTGCTCGATCGAATATCGGACTTACGCCGATCGAACTGGTTTCTACCCAACATCAGAAGCTAGGCAACCTGCACATCTAAAAAGAAAATGGGTTTCTCGTCGGTAGAGTAAGTCCGGGACTACTTAATATAGAATTCGTCAGTCGATTTGAGATTTTAGACTTCGGCATGAGCGCTCAGTCGAACGATTTGAGATTTTAGATTTACTCCACAGATAAATCTGGGATCTTGAACAAGAGTCTAAAATTTTGATCTCTCCACAACAGGAGTCGGTGACTTGTATCCGTTTTTGGGCGGGCTGATTCGGCAGCCTGAGCATTCGTCATTCGGTACAAGACAATAAAAGCAAGAGTTGCAACAATTAAAAACGTCCTCACCGTCAGGGCGGTTACTATATTTCACAATAAGTAATTGTGGAAGCGGTGGTGAGTTTGACCTGCCCCTAAAGCTTGCGCATAAATTTTGAGAGTCTGGCAGTTTGCCGGCTACGAGTGGAAACCAGTAGATTTACACCGAAACTCCATGCCGGGAACTGCTGATAATTTGTAGTGCATGAAACATTTAAGCTGTTGTGCATTTAACTCGGTCTTTTTCAATTCCCCTGTGGAAAGAACCTCAAATTCTCTGGCTTGGGGCCGGAGGAGGAAGATTTTCCCGAGTTCCCCCTGAAAATCTACTGATTCGCGGCGAAGCGTTAAGATTCGCGAAGCAATCTCGCCCGATCAAAACTATTCCCCTCCTAGTGGCTGCGTGATGTTTATGCCGCCGCGCCCATTGAGCCGGGTTTTAGGTTAAACCCGTTCAACGAACAGGTGAAATTTCCTTCAATTTTTACCTGATTGCCTTCCCCAGACTGCTTTCTGTGCAAGTTATATGCCGAACACCTTAATAGAAGATTGCTCGTTGGTATTTGGGGTTGTGAGGGGATTTGCCGCCAGAAAAACAGGGTTTATACCTTTTTAGATTTTAGATTTTAGATTTGAGATTGAAGAATTGGGAATGACTTATTCCATAAGGGTTTGGAGCTTGCCTACAGTTGGATTCTTTTTGTAAACTGGTTTTGGAAGTAGCTGGCAGCGGCATGGAGAACAAGTGCTGCCTCGCCTTGTTGAGGTAAAAGTTAACCCCGCGCAGGTAACTGCTTTCGGCAGATTTGCAGCGGCCGCGCTCTAGGTATTTCGATTCATGGCTGTCTTGTTTTTACCTTGACCGCAGACACGATCGGAGATTGGTGAATGCAGGGAACAGACTTTACTGTAAAAAAGTAAAGCATTTAATTTGCGACAATAATTCCCTGCCCGATCGCTCCGAGGCTTACGCAAGCATTTGAGCCGCGAGGAGCAAATTGATCGCCCTTCGAGCATCCTTAGTTGCACCCCCGGTCTTGAGGTCGCAGAAATTTATCCAGAATCTTAATATTCAGAATTCTTAGTATTGACAGTGAAACAAAGTTAATCTAATGTGTTGTAATTGATATAAGTAAAGTCCCATAAGCGAGGTACGGTCAATGGCAGAAACAGCTACAGCACCCTTAACAGGAAAAGGTCTGCTTCAAAAAATCAAAGGCAGCGATTTGCCGCGCAGAGAACTTGCAAAGCTTTGCGGCTACTTCACGGTCAGCAAAAGTGGAGAAACCCGGATTAATCTGGCTGAGTTTTACGATGCAGTGTTAGCTGCTAAGGGCATTGAGCTAGAGAAGTCGAAAGCAGACGGACGCGGGCGAGAAGCGAGTTATCGAGCTAGCGTTCACAAGAATGGTTCGATCGTGATCGGGGCAAATTATACCCAAGAAATGGGATTAAAGCCGGGAGACGAGTTTGAAATTAAACTCGGATACAAGCACATTCGCTTGATTCAGATCGATGTGGACAGACCGGATGTGGAATTGGATGATGAAGAGGAGGATACAGAAGAATAGAGGCGATCGCGATGCAGTCAGCCGATAGCAAGGCGACTGGATTTGGCTTCGCTACACGAGTATTTGCGCGCCACCCTTCGATTTAACTGATGAGCTGTCTTGACTATTTCTATTTTCTCTTGTCCCGCAAAGACTACAGTGCCTCTGAACTTCGCAAAAAGGGGCAAGAGAAAGGTTTTGGCAATGAGGAAATATTGGAGGCGATCGCGCAAATTCAAGACCGCGGCTATCAGTCTGACACTCGCTTGGTGGCAAACTCGATCGCGTCTGCTGCAGGCAAATACGGGAAATCGGCCATCAAGCGCAAGTGCCTGCAAAAAGGAATTACCAGCGATTTGTTCGAGCAAGTCTGGGAAGAAGAAATTGCCGAAAATCAGGACTCCGAAGCAGAAAAGCTGGCCGAATTAAAAGCCAAAGTCATGCGGAAATACAAGCTCGATACTTTGGGTAAAGCAGATCCGAAAACCAAGGGCAAAGTCTTGAATTACCTGCAATACAGGGGCTTTAATGCCTTTGAAATGTGGCGGCAGTGGCAGGCGGAAGAAGAAGATGAGTAAGTTATAGGACAACCCTCGATCGATGCGGCCCCCAGATAGTCAAGCACAACTGCACTGCTGCCTGGGGGCTAAATTGTGAGTTCTGAGTTTTTGTAACTGTATGTCAATCCTCAGACTTGACTAAATAAGATTCGTACATCTGCCGGTGTCTGGCTAAAAGCTGGAGATATTTCTCGTTGATTTTAGCCAGCATCCATTTCTCTTGAAAAATGGCGGCGGATTCTGCTTTCACCGGATCTGCTTGTAGCGGCAAAATATCTTTTCGAGCTGCGCTTTGCTCTGAAACAGACTTCAGCTTTTGAGGGTTTTGCTGGTATTTTTGGCCGCTTTTGTGGTTGGCGTAGCGACGCGATCGAGTGTAGCCCATCTGCAAGAACTTGCGAGCCATGTCGGCTCCAACAAAATCTTCGCGATCGAGATACTCTAAAAACAAGGAGTAAATTTTGCTGCTGGACTCCCTGGCAATTTCAGGAGTCTTAAATCTCCAGAAAGGCAGAATTTCTCCTTTGTAGGGTTCCACCAACAGCACTCCCTGTTCTCCTTTCCCTACCCGATAAAGTTCCGGGTGCTGTCGAAAGTCGATGTTCTTAAAATCTAAAGAGTAGTCGAACTGCTTCATTGGGCATTTTCTGTTCTATCTGGAACTATAGAAGCCCGGGGTTTACCTTTGTCTGGTTGAGTATAAACCCCAGCCCAAGCAATCAAGACAGCTTGAAAAGGCAGCCTGAACCAATACAGTAATTGGTTGTGGGGAATCCCTTCTATCGGAATGTTGTTGACGGCTTGATTGATATTAGCTGGAAACACGGCAATAAACAAGGCAATTAATCCCCACGCAGCCGCCCTGCTGACAGGAGGAACTAACAGCCCAATTCCTCCCAAAATCTCGAAAAAACCGCTGATATAAACCAAGGCTTCCGGGTAAGGAAGCTGGGGCGGCACGATTCTGATAAAAGGTGCGGGCACTGCAAAGTGCAGCACGCCTACAATACTGATAGCTACTGCGAGGATAACTCGCCAAATTTCTTTTTGACTTTTCATGGGCAATCGGTAATTAATAATTGTTAACTTGGTGCGAGAATGCTTGCACAAAATCGCTATCTGCGATCGAGATGACAAGAAAAGTGATGCACAAAAATTCAAGCCTTCCGAGTTTTTATACTCAAACCGATGGCTGTAACGATTTTATTTCGTAGAAAAACCAGGTTTCTGGGTAAGTCCCAGACAAGTTTTCGCAGCCCCAAACTTGAGGAAGCGAGGTCTCGAATCGAAGGCCTGCGCGTTGAGTGCCGAAAACAGATAGCACGCGTTTTGATAACAAGATTTTAATGTCTAGTTCCCCGCTGCTGCCTCTATCTTCGGGTAGTAAAATCTGATTTTTATTCCGGCTCTGGCTCCGTCAGCAGCCAAACCAGGGGGATTTTCTCGATCGACAAATGCGCTTGGACTTAACATTAAACTATCGAGGGAATTGATGAGTGCGATTGCTGCTAAATTTGACCTTGACTTGCAGGCGATTCCCTACCCTTCGGGAACCCCTGCGGGAAGATAGCTTCGCTCGCGCGTACCTTGATTAGACTAATTAATGCGAGTAATTTGTCAAAAAATTTTAGAATTATTTAATATTTTTACTTTAAGAATTATGTTTAGAAGCAATTCGGGAACGCTCTGTAATTAAAATTACCGTCTCAATTTTGGGTTTTGTCAACTTCCCAAAGATGTTACAATGGATCAAATTATCGAATTTGCTAAAAAGTCGATCGCCGTAGCAACTCCCAAATCATCCTGCTGGAATTCAAGATTATCACCAACGGCAGGAACTTTTTAGCCACCACATTATTCAAAAAGATTGAGCCTCCCAGCGCTGTGTCATTTTTATCTACACGCAAGCAATTACCGACGACCATGAATACCTCACTTAACAACTCTAAATTTCGCCTCAACCGGATGCTGCGCCAATCGCTGTTTGCAGGAATCATTTCCGCAGCAGCTTTGGCTAGCGGAGGGGCACCCGGTTTGTACGGACAATCCCCAAACCTCGTTTTCGGAGCCACAGCCCAAGCTCAAGAGATTAGCAACGAGGAAATTACTAGCTACGCTCGCGCTGTGTTGGCAATAGAACCCAGACGGGTGGAAGCTTATAACGAAATTAAAGGAATGGCTGGGGGATCGGTTCCCAGAGTAGTGTGCAACGAAACTCAGGAAATTAATAGGTTGTCTGGAAGTGTTCGCGGCATCGCGGTGAATTACTGCCAACAAGCTAAAAAAGTTATCGAAACCAATGGTTTGACAGTTAGTCGCTTCAACCAGCTTACTTTGCTCCAGCAAGCGAATCCGGCAGTCAAACAGCGAATTCAAGCCGAGCTCCTGCGACTGCAACAAGCGGGCAATCAATAAGCTTGAGGGTTTGAGTCTTTCTTCCTCTCCCGTTCTATTAGACTTCTCCATAAAAGCTTGTTAAGGGCAGGCAGGATGCCTAAGCCCTAATCCCCACAACAATTATTGGAGATTTAAATTGTTCGAGTTACTAGACGGTATGCATAAAATTTTGAAAAAAGGGCGATCGTCTGCGATAAATTACTTGACAAAATAACATAAATGTGGTAATTAAGCCATAACGGGAGCGGTTCAGAGAGATGAATATTTTTCAACTTGCTGTAAATCGCAATGAGATATAGCCATCGCCAACACGATTAAGACCTTATTAATTTCTCAAACAGGAGCTGAAGATTAGAACTTCGGTCTTCCTTATTCCTTGGGCTATAAAAAAGATATTCCTCAAAAACTCAATGTCAAGTGAATTGCTCTGAGGAATAGAATATAAAAATGCTAACTTTCACAAAACATTTGCCTGCAAATCCCGATGCTATTGTCAGCTTTACTTTACCAATGACAGCCGACGATCGCACTCGCAGCCGCCACCGATTCGAGACAGAGACTGGTGAAAAGCTGCACCTGAGTTTGCCCAGAGGTACGGTACTGCGCGATCGAGATTTATTGCAGTCGGAAGACGGTAGCTGTTTGGTACTGGTAAGTGCAAAAGCCGAACTGGTGCTGACAGCCCGGGCATCAAGTCCGCTGCTACTGATGCGGGCGGCTTATCATTTAGGCAACCGCCACGTAGCTTTAGAAATTGCCGATAATTATTTAAGACTTTCTCCCGACTCTGTGTTGCAGGGAATGCTCGAAAAAATGGGTTTGGAAGTAACAGAGGAAATTGTGCCGTTTCAGCCGGAAATGGGCGCTTATGGACACAGCCATTAGATTTTAGATTTTAGATTTTAGATTTTAGATTTACTCCCACCGATGAATCCGAGGGCTTATAACTAAATTGCTTTCGGTCATTCAAGAAGCAAGAAGTCAACAGTCAACAGTCAACAGTCAACAGTGAACAATCAACTTTTATTTTTGTTGCAGCTAGCTTTTGCACCTGTGGGAGCTTATAGTTATTCTGAGGGAATCGAAAGTCTGGTAGAAACCGGTGCGATCGACAGCGAGATTACTTTGAGGAATTGGTTAGAAAATTCGCTGCAATTAGGGGCTGTTCGAGTAGAAGCCGCTGTGGTGGTACGGGCTTTGAGGGCAGCCCAGATTGGGGATTTGACCGCTTTGAATTACTGGAATGCTTGGGCGACTGCTACTAAGGAAACAGAAGAGTTGCGCTTGCAAAGTTGGCAAATGGGGCGGACTTTGGTCAGGTTGCTGCTAGATTTGCGTGAAGCGAAGCTATCCCGCAGGGAATCGCCTGTTTCTTCTGGGTTAACAACAAGTGTAAAAGATTTGGTGGAATTTGGCGGCAATCCGTGCAATTTTGCGATCGGCTTTGGCATTGCCGCCGCCAACTGGCAGATTGAAGAGGAAGCGGCCGTGTTAGGATATTTGTACAGTTGGGCTGCAAATTTGGCGAGTGCGGGCGTGAAACTGATTCCCCTCGGTCAAACAGCCGGTCAACAGTTACTGTTAGATTTGCAGTCTCAAATTAGCTGTACGGCGCAAGAAGTTTTAAAATTAGAAGATGATGATATTGCTAGTTGCAGTTGGGGATTAGCCCTAGCTAGCATGGCGCACGAAACTCAGTACACTCGGTTGTTTCGGAGTTGAAAATGAGAAAATCTAAAATCTAAAATCTAAAATCGCTATGGGTGCTTTTCGTATAGGAATTGCTGGGCCGGTTGGTTCGGGAAAAACTGCTTTACTTGATGCTTTGTGCAAGTCGCTGCGGCAGCAGTACCAGATTGCTGTTGTTACTAATGATATCTATACTCAGGAAGATGCCCAGTTTTTGGTTCGGAGTCAAGCTTTAGAGAGCGATCGAATTTTGGGCGTAGAAACGGGAGGCTGTCCCCACACAGCCATTCGCGAAGATGCTTCCATTAACTTAGTAGCTATAGAAGAGTTAGAACACAAATTCACTGATTTAGATTTAGTGTTTGTAGAAAGTGGTGGCGACAATTTGGCTGCAACTTTTAGCCCGGAGTTAGTAGATTTGACAATTTACGTAATCGATGTCGCTGCGGGCGATAAAATTCCGCGCAAAGGCGGGCCAGGAATTACTAAATCAGATTTATTAGTAATTAATAAAACAGACCTCGCACCTTATGTAGGAGCAGATTTAGGCGTGATGGAACGGGACGCTAAAAAAATGCGAGGGGAGAAGCCTTTTGTGTTTACTAACCTGAAGACAAAGGAAGGATTAGAATCGGTAGTTAACTTTGTTAAGTTGAATATTGGTGAGAATTAGGGATTAAGCGCGCGATCGTCCATTCCCAATGCTAAAATTCCCAAAATTTTACCCAAATTGGTAAGCAAAGTTTCGGTTGTCTCAACAAAAACCGCTTGTCCTTCGAGTTTTAAGAATTTCCACCTATCTCCTGTAGTGACAGCCCCATAAATTGTGGTAATCTCATTACCTTCGCGCTCGTTGAAGATTTTAGCTGCTAGCATTTCAGCTATGCACTGTCCCAATCCAGAATTAATGTTTTCCTTTTTAGCCTCTACAATAGCAATGACTGGGGCTTTTACAATCAACAATTCTGGCGATCGACTTATCAAAAAATCACAATTCCCATTCAGCCCTCTTTCAGCATCTACAGTAAAATCAATGCCAGAAAATAAGCTCACGCGATGGTGCAAAAGTTTTCTCACTTCCATTAAAATCGGCGCGATAATCAGTTCCGAACGCGATTTTTCTGTATTGCTACCGAGAGCTACAGGCAGATTTTCTTGCAAAGTTTCGGTCAGTAATCTGCTGTACTCTAACTCTGGTGCAGGAGTGAAGATTTCGACTATTTCAGAATAAGCTAAGTCAAAGGTTTTCAAAACTCTGTCTAAATTAAAGTCACTGTATGCCATTTGACTTTCTCCTGGTTACAAATTCTCAAGCGCCTATTTACTTTAACACTCCCTACCGCACCACCAATTCCCTAACCAAATTAGCCAAACGTTCTGTACTGTCTGTCACCGCTAATTGAGCAGCAGCTTTAGACATTTTTTCCAAGTATTCGGAATCTCTTAACAAATACAACACTTTGCTTTGCAATACCTCTGCTGTCAGTTCGCTTTGACGGAATACCACAGCGGCGCCGGCTTTAGCAAATACCTCCGCATTAAATCTTTGGTGGTCGTCAGCGGCGTGAGGAAAAGGAATTAAAATAGAAGGTACCGCCGTCACTGCTAATTCTGTTAGAGCACTCGCGCCCGATCGACTAATTGCTAAATTTGCTCGCTGCAACAAACTCGCCACATTGTCGTAAAATGGCATTGACAAATATTGCTCGTGTTTCAAACTCTCAGCATCCGGGTCATTATTTCCGGTGAGGTGAACTACCCAAGCACCGGCATCAAACCAAGCCGGAGCGCACTGCCGCACTAACTGATTGATGCCGACAGCACCTTGAGAGCCGCCCATGACTAAAATTACAGGTACACTGTCAGGAATTGGCAAATTTAGAGGTTGGCGGGCGAGGAATTGCGATCGCACGGGCGTACCAGCAACCACGGTTTTCGCGCGGGGTAAATGCTGGGCTGCTGCTTCAAATCCGATCGCCACAGCAGTGCACAAAGGACTAAACCAGCGCGTCACCTTCCCCGGAATTGCATTAGATTCGTGTAGAATCACGGGCAAACCCAAAGAACGGGCCGCTAGAATTGCAGGTGCTGCGATGTAACCGCCGGTAGTAAAGACTCCCTGAAAATTTCCCGCTTTGAGCAACTTCCGCACCTGAAGGATCGAGCCGGCGAGTCCGCCCAAAATTCGCACCGTACCGAGTCCAAATCGCTGCTGAAAGCCTTCAACGGCGATCGTGTGGAGGGGGTAAAGGGATGAAACTAACTGCGTTTCCATGCGGTCTGGGACTCCCAGCCATTCGATCTGACAGTCGTTCAATTGCCCAGCGGTGGCGATCGCAGGAAATAAATGTCCACCAGTGCCGCTAGCTGCAACCAACAACCGGAGGGGGGCTTTTGTCAAGGTATTTGTTTCTTTTACAAGTACAAGTTCCACAGGTCGATCAATTTTATATTTGAGGTTTTAGATTATTATGCTTATTATTCCGGCAGTTTCAGCCAATTATCAATCAGCAATCTAAAATTAGATTGTGCCGTGTCCGTTTTTCCGTTGTCAGTTTTCGTTGCAGGTGAACTGTTGCCCGCGCCACGACTCCTGACAAATAACCAAATTATCACCTAATGCGTAATTTTTTGAATTTAGTGCCAAGTGCATCTCAGTATTTTTCCAGCAGTCGGGACGAAAAAGCCGATCGGGCGATCGTTTTTGGCTTTAACTGCGGGCAGTCGATCGCTCAAATCTTGTTATGTTTAACAGTGGTAAGTGCTGGCGTGCTGCATCCTAGTGCGGTAAGAGCGATCGGTGCGATCGCGGCGACTCCCCGAACGATCGCCCAAACCCCTGCAAATGCGCCTGCCCCACTCACAAAACTCCTAACAGAAATTGACGCAGCGGCCAACCGGCGCGATGTCAAAGCAGTTATGGCATTTTACAGCCAGAATTTCACTCATTCTGACGGCTTAAACAGCCAAAGCATGGCAAAAGCCCTCACCCAACTCTGGGCTCGATATCCGACTTTGAATTACCGCACCGAGATCAAATCTTGGAACACCGAAGGTAGCGCCATTGTCGCTGAAACCATAACTACAATTGCCGGCACTCACAAAAAGGATGGCAGAGAATTAACTCTCAAAGCTACCATCCGTTCTCAGCAGCGCTTTGAAGGTGAAAAAATAGTTAAGCAAGAGATTTTAGCCGAACAAACTCAGCTTAGTTCGGGCCAAAATCCTCCCACAATTCAAGTGAATTTTCCGGATCAAGTTAAGGTGGGTCAAGAGTACCATTTTGATGCCATTGTTAAAGAGCCGATCGGGGATGATATTTTAATAGGAACTGTTTTGGAAGAACCCATTACCGAAAAAACTTTTTTTAATCCCTCAGAAGTCGAGCTGGAGTTGCTAAATTCCGGGGGAATTTTTAAAGTAGGTAAAGCTCCGGCTACGCCCGAAAATCGGTGGGTTTCAGCAGTTTTGATGCGACAAGGCGGAATTGCAACAGTTAGTGTGCGATTGCGGGTTGTCAAGTAATAAAATAGGTGTTATGGGTTATTTGGGTAATTTATGTAGTGGCGGTTTAAGCAAAATCTCTAATACAAATGAGAGAACAAGCTAAACCTGCCTCTACAATAATTATGGTTAATTGACAAGACTTAATCTTATACCAATTAAAAACTTAGTTTTTCCCTCTTCTTTCCTCTCTCTGCGCCCTCTGCGCCCTCTGCGGTTAATACATCTTCCTTATTATTAAAAATGATTTCTATCCAAAACCAAATTGTTTTCATTACAGGTGCGAGTAGCGGTATCGGAGCAGCCTGTGCCAAGATATTTGCGAAAGGTGGAGCAAAACTAATTTTAGCAGCCCGCCGTCTTGAAAAGCTCGATCGACTGGCAAACGAACTTGTAGAAACAAAATCGATCGCGTCGGGTAACGAGATTTACTTGCTAGAATTGGACGTGCGCGATCGCCAGCAAGTCGAATCGGCGATAGCTGCGCTTCCCGATGCCTGGAAAAGTATCGATATTCTGATTAACAATGCGGGATTGAGCCGCGGTTTAGACAAACTGCACGAAGGCAGCTTTGAAGATTGGGAAGAAATGATTGATACCAATGTTAAAGGCTTGCTTTACATGACTCGCTCGATCGTGCCGGGAATGGTAAGCCGAGGCCGCGGTCACGTAGTGAATATCGGGTCAATAGCAGGCCGCCAAACTTATCCGAAAGGCAATGTTTATTGCGCTTCCAAAGCAGCAGTGAGAGCTATTTCTGAAGGGTTGAAACAAGACCTTTTGGGAACAGCAGTGCGAGTGACGGAAATAGAGCCGGGTTTGGTGGAAACAGAATTTAGCAATGTCCGGTTTCACGGCGATTCAGAAAAAGCAAAAAATGTCTATCAAGGATTGACACCTCTCACGGCCGACGATGTAGCCGATGTCGTGTATTTTTGCGCGACGCGATCGCCCCACGTCAATATTAGCGAAATCTTGCTAGTTCCGACAGACCAAGCTAGTGCAACTCTGGTTCACCGAAAAGAGTTGTGAGTTTTTAGTGGTAAGTGTCCGGATGGCGCTCGAATTCTCAGGAAGCTTAATTGGTAGATGCACCCTGATTAATTAACTCCCGACCAATTTTGGCCGGGTTTTTTTTGTCGATCGCACCCTTAGCTAAACATTCTCCAAAATTCTGCAAAAGTGTCCTGAAAGAGGTGCTGTGAGGCGGGAGATTATATTAGTAGATGCACCCTGATTAAATAACTCCCGACCAATTTAGGTCGGGTTTTTTTTGGCGATCGCACGCCCTTGCCACAAATTCTCCAAAATTCTGCAAAAGTGTCCTGAAAGAGGTGTTTTGAGGCGGGAGATTATATTAGTAGATGCACCCTGATTAATTAACTCCCGACCAATTTAGGTTTGGGGTTTTTTTTTCGGTATCCAGGGTGATTCTGAAGAAAGTTTGAGGTTGTCCGGATGGCGCTCGAATTCTCAGGAAGCTTAATTGGTAGATGCACCCTGATTAATTAACTCCCCGCCAATTTTGGTTTGGGGTTTTTTTTTTCGGTATCGAGGGTGATGCTGAATAAAGTTTGAGGTTGTCCGGATTGCCCTCGAATTCTCAGGAAGCTTAATTGGTAGATGCACCCTGATTAATTAACTCCCCACCAATTTTGGTTTGGGGTTTTTTTTTGGCGATCGCACCCCAAGCCACAAATTTTCCCAAATTTTCCCCAACTGTCCGGAACAGGTACACCTCGAACCGGAGACTAAATTAGTAGATGCACCCTGATTAATTAACTCCCGACCAATTTTGGCCGGGTTTTTTTTTGGCGATCGCACGCCCTCACCACAAATTTTCGGAAATTCTGCCAAAGTGTCCTGAAAGAGGTGCTCTCAGGCGGGAGATTAAATTAGTAGATGCACCCTGATT
>NZ_JAUBSF010000017.1:0-52046 GCF_036704615.1 Microcoleus sp. K4-B3 | reverse complement strand
TTTTCGGAAATTCTGCCAAAGTGTCCTGAAAGAGGTGCTCTCAGGCGGGAGATTAAATTAGTAGATGCACCCTGATTAATTAACTCCCGACCACTTTTGGTTTGGGTTTTTTTTTGTCGATCGCACGCCCTCACCACAAGTTTTCGGAAATTCTGCCAAAGTGTCCTGAAAGAGGTGCTCTCAGGCGGGAGATTAAATTAGTAGATGCACCCTGATTAATAAACCCCAGCCAATTTTGGCCGGGGTTTTTTTTGCTCGAAAGCTGGATTAGTCGATCGACCTACAACACCTCAAAAGACTGCACCTCAAGCACCGGGCCGATCATAGCAAAAGTCATCACATCCTTGCGGACTTCACCTTTAACACTGACTTTCAAACCAGCTTTTTTCAACTCAGAAGGAGCATCCTTAAGTTCGTAAGTTTCCCCATCTTGGCCAACCAAAGCCCAAGTGCCCGGGCCTAATCCTTTGCGTTCAATTTCACCTTTGACAGTAATACTCATGCCGATCGCACCTCTGTTTTAATTGCTAAACGCGCCAGTCCGAAACACAGAAAAGCATTGACAATCAAAAATGTTTGTGATACCAAACCTGTGCCCAATCCCCAGACTGCGGGAGACACAAAAGCATTCACCGCTAAACTGCTGGCAAAACCGATCGAAATTGCGATCGCGATCCACTTCCACTGTTGATGTCCCAACAGCAAAGCAATCAAAATCCCAGGAATCAAAACGCTAGCAAAAAAGGGATTCAGCATACTGCTGCCATTAATTGCACCGCCGAGTTCGGGAATAGAACTGCCCATCACCCGCATCGGCCACTGCGGCAAGTCAAATACAAACAAGTTGCGGAGGAAAAAGAACCCAGAACTCCCAGCCATCAAGCCGCCAGAAAAGCCCCAAGTCCACTGGAACGGAAAATAATTCCGCATAAAGAAAGCCAGCAGGTAAGAACCGAGCACCATTGCAATTTTAGGCAACAGGGCGACTGCACCGCCGTCAATCCAAAAGCGGGGGTTGAGATAGCCGTTATCGCGCAGCCAGCGGAAGAAATCGCGGAAGTTGATTTGTCCGCGCTGGGCTAGTTGAACTGCTGCGGCTGCGTCTAGGTGTCCCGAACCAAAATGGTTTAACGGATCTTCAGTGACAGTTCGCGAGGACTGCAAGAGTACGCTGCGAATTGCGTCTGGTTCTGTGATTCCGGAGGCCTTGACCAGGGCTGCAACGGCTGCAACGTGGGGAGAAGCCATGCTAGTGCCTTGGTAGCCTTCAAAGACTTCGGCGCCGGTTTCCGGGTCGATCGTACTTTGCAGGATCTTGCCCATTTCAGAACCGCCGGGGGCTGCAATGTCAACCCCTGCGCCAAAATTCGAGTAAGAGGCTTTTTCGTCGTCGGGGCCGAGGGCGGAAACGCCGATGACGTGGGGATAGCGGGCGGGATAGGAAGCGGAACTTTCGCCGGAGTTGCCGGCTGCTGCGACGATCACAACGCCTTTAGAGTGGGCGTAGTCGATCGCCTGTTCCATTAACTGACTTTCGCCACCGCCGCCGAGACTCATGTTGATGACATCTGCGCCGTTGTCAGCAGCAAATTTAATTGCTTCGGCGATGTCGGAAACCGTGCCGCCACCGCTGCCGCTTAACACTTTTAGCGGCATTAAAGCTGCTTCGTAAGCGATGCCTGCGACGCCGTAATTGTTGTTAGTTGATTGGGCGACAGTACCTGCGACGTGAGTGCCGTGGCCGTTGTCATCGTAGGCTTCGGCGCGATCGTTTACAAAGTCGTAGCCCGGTACAAATTTGGTTTCTTTTAAGTCAGCGACTGGAGTAATACCCGTGTCAATTATCGCTACTGTTGTGCCGCTGCCTTTGGTTTCGTTCCAGGCAGATTCTACGTTGATGCTGCGGAGATTCCACTGCTTGGTATACATGGGGTCGTTGGGAATCTCGAAAGCGCTGTAGACGTAGTTGGGTTCAATGTATTCGGTATCTTTAGCCAAATTTGATTTTCTCAGGGCCTTTAGCAACGTGCGATCGCCCTTAACTACATATACATTGTCGCCCGCTGAGAATTCGCTGTTGAGTTGCGGTGCGACTTGGTACTGTTGGGCGATCGCATTTACTTCTTTTGCAATCTCAGCAGCACCCAAATCTTCGCGAAAATCCAGCACAATCGAGTCGTAAGTGCCTTGAGTAGAAAGTCCTGGGAAATTAGAAATCGCCCAGCCGAGCCCGATTAAAAATAAGCACAGAAGGAAAAACTTTTTCATGGCCGATCGTCCGTTTAGGGAAGGCTTGTTCACCACAATAACCCAATTTTCACCGCCAGCGCCAGTTTTCCTTGCTGTGGCTTGTGGATATCTCGCACGCGGGCGTTTGGTATTTTTCGGCGGTGGCTGTTGCTCGATCAAAAATTGCTCTAATTTCTAGTTTAAATTGCAGAGCAAGTTTTAGGAGTTCAATTAATTGTATCATTAGAATATATGACAAACAGAACCTGGAGTATTTTCAACAAGGGTATTGCATGGAAAGAGGTTTAATGTGGCTGCCGCTGCTGGCAATGTTTATCGGGCTGGCTTGGGCTGGATGGAACGAGTATCAAAAGCTGGAAGCGTATCGCGTCTGGGCCGAACAATTCGCTAAAGCCAAGTACGATATTTATGCTGTACTCGGTCAGCAAGAAGACAGTTTAACTTGGGGAAAACCTACTCGCAGCGGGCCTGTGAATTTGCAAACTTTTTCTTTAAAAGACGTGCAGTCGCTGCGGTTGTTAGTCAACTCTCAGGCAGTTGATTTAGAGTCGCCGCCGAATTCTGGAAGTCCCATCGCCCTCGAATTTTTGTTGAAAGATGCTGCTGCGGTGCAGGTTCCTTTTACAGAAATTCCTCTAGCGACTAAATGGGGAAAACACTTGCAGCAAGAATTGCAGCGCTTTAGGTAAAAGCAGTCTCCGGCGGGGCAGCGTATCAGATATGAACTCGGCTAGTTGAAGTTACAAAAGTCTGTAAAACTGGTAGTAAAAATAGAACTTACGCAACAAATCCTTTGAACTGCCATCTATAGGGGTAAAGTACACACGGATCACCCGGAGGACATGAGTTCTTGCAGTAAGTAGTAGGAGTAGTGTCCCCGTGCCTAGCCCGCTCGTGTTCCGTGCGTACCTTACAGTTAAAGTTATTGACCAGCGCGTCCTAAAACAGCTAAATTGCCAGCCCCCCAATCTGCGGAATGCAAACACAAGAATTTTTACAGCGCTATCAACAGGGAGAGCGCAACTTTGGTCACATAGACCTCAGCGGCGCTAGTTTAAGCGGTGTTAACCTGCGAGAAATAGACCTCACTGGTGCTAACTTGACCGGTGCTAATTTGAGCTGGTCTTTTTTGAGCAATGCCAAGCTGATAGGGGCTTGTTTGCGCCGCGCGGATCTCCGCAGTGCGGGGCTAGCTGGGGCGAATCTGAGCGGGGCAAATTTGAGCGGGGCAAATCTTGCTAAAGCGGATTTGCGCCTTGCTTGTTTGGCAGCAGCAGAGCTCAATTGGGCCGCGTTCCCCGAAGCGGATTTGGGCGGTGCTAATCTTCAAGGAGTTAAATCTGACCAGATTAATTTTGCCGGGGCTAAACTCGACGGCGCGAAGTTGATGGCTGCGGAATTGATGGAGGCGAATCTCAACCGCGCCAGTCTTGTTGGTGCTAATTTAACTGGTGCTAATTTGCGGGAAGCGCATTTGGTGGAAGCGAATTTGCGATCGGCAATTTTACTCGGTGTAAATTTGATTGAAGCTGACTTGAATGGCGCTCAAATGCGATCGGCAAATCTGACTGGCGCTGACTTGCACCGAGCAGTGCTGGCGGGGGCGGATTTGACTGAGGCGGTGCTGGATAACGCTGATTTGAGTCGAGCGAATCTGGCGGGTTCTTATTTATTGAAAGCTAGTTTTAAGAAGGCGCTTTTGCTGCGAGCTAACCTGCAAGGAGTGTATTTGTTGCGGGCGGATTTGAGCGAAGCTAATTTGCGTAATGCTGATTTGCAAAAAGCTGATTTGAGCGGCGCTTATTTGATGGATGCGATGTTGGGTGAGGCGGATTTAAGAGAAGCTTGTTTGATTGAGTGCCGTTTAATTCGGACGAATTTGGAGGGGGCGCAGCTTACGGGCTGCTGCATTCAAAATTGGCAAGTTCAAGATGTCGATCTGTCGAAAGTTGACTGTCGCTATGTTTTTACTCAGTTTGATTATACTGCGAAAGTTGCGGCAAATCGCTTGCCAGTCGATCGCGATTTTGAGTCTGGGGAATTGGGGCGGCAGCATCAAGAGGAAAGTTCGATTGTGGAGGTGTGTTTTGCTGAACCTCCTAATTGGGAGGCTTTGGTTTTTACGGTGCGTCGGGTGGAGTTGGAAAGTCGCGATCTCAAGTTGAACGTTCAATTTTTTGAGTCTGCTGGAGAACAACATTTACTGCGGCTGAGCGCGAACCGTTTGGTGAATGGCAAGATTTTGGGCGATCGTATATTGGCGCTTTATCCAGATATGTTGGAAAAGGTTTTAGCCAAGGGCGCTGAAATTTTAGGTTTGCTTGGCTTGGTTGTTCCTAGTAACAGTGCAGAGTCGGCGGAGCCGGGTCAAAAGGAAGTATTGCTCAGAAGACAGGAAATCTACCAGCGAATGGTGCGCCAAATTTCGTTTATTTTGATGTCTCAGACGCCGGATAAATTCTCCGAAAGTGTGCAGCGGCTGTTGGATTATTTGAAGCAGCAAGGTATCCCGACAGAGCAGATTCAAAAGAAAGTCATCAGTCAGGCGATCGTGCAGCGGGCGAAGCAAGACCCGGGTTTTCGGGAACAGTTGCTCGTGTGGGAGAAAACGGCGTCCGATCGCGTTCGCTGTTCGATGATGGGGGAAGCGGTGCGGTATGCGATCGCCCTTTTGATCGATTATTAACAGTTAATTTTTAACACTTGAAGCCGGAGAGCGGCTAATACCCGCACTTGCTCTTCTGCGTGGGAAACTGCAAGCATCGTGCAGCGGGCAAAGCAAGAGCGGGTGGTTCGGGAACAGTTGCTCAGGTGGGAGAAAACGGCTTCGGATTGCGATCGATCGCTGTTCGGTAATGGGGGGAAGCGGTGCGGTTTGCGATCGCCCTGTTGTGGGAATGAATAGACATAGGAGTGAAAAGCCGCTCTAGGGAGGGCTGGATGCCTGTCCCACAAGAATTGTTGGAGATGTCTTAATGTATAGGATATACTAGACTGAACAGCAAAAAAAATTAAAATTAAAAAAAATGTTAGAAAACATTTCTTTAGAGAACTTCAAAGGGTTTAAAAATTTACAGGACTTGAATGTTAAACCAATCACAATTTTATGTGGAACCAATAGCTGTGGCAAAAGCTCCATCCTCCAAAGCATACTTCTGCTCAAACAAACTCTGGAAAGCCAAGATCCCAACCAAATTCTTTTACTAAATGGAAGGTTCGTAAATTTAGGCTCATTTGAAAACATAATTTTCGAGAAAAACTTGGACAATCGCCTAGTATTTGAATTTACTTTTAAACTGCATAACGAAGACGAAGAATCACCTAACTATATAAATACTATTCAACTAAGAAGGTTGCTTATAGATTTCGCACCAAAAATAGGATTACTCCAGACTGAAGATATTTTGATTTATATCAAACTTGTGGTGAAAACGCCTAAACTTAAAATTAAAAACAGAATTAAAAGTAAAAATCATATAAAAAGAATTACTGTTGAGCAGCTCCAATTTAGGATTGAGACAATAGACTCAGATAAACAAAAAATTCCAGGTTCTTCTATTGATATACAACTTGTTGTCGATAAGGATTTATATACAGTTAGCTGGCAGAATATAAAAAATAGAATCAGACGAGATGAGGAAAGTAGTCAAGACGGAAGACTGACTGCAAAAGTTGAATTTACAAATTTATTTTCATTTTTATCATTCTCAGTGAGTGAAACTGACTCTACAAGCCTAACAGGTTTATCAGATATTGCATTTTCATTTGACAGGATAAATAATTTATTTAAAAGACTTTTTTCATCCTATAGCTATATAGGTCCATTAAAAAAAGGACCTTCTAGAAGATACATAAACGAACAAGAAAAGACAGAAATTGGTGTAGAAGGTGAAAATGCTGCATATATTTATTCAACAGACAAAGATCAAACTATTTCCAATCATTATTTTTATGATACTAAAAGTAATTCTTTTAAGCAAAAAAAGGAAATGACCTTATCTAATGCTGTCGAAGAATGGCTAGATTTGATGAATATAAAAGGATTCAAGTCTGAGCTTAGTAATGAAATTGTTTATCTAAACCTTAACTCAAACTCTGCATCCAAAACTCGTGTTAGCATCGCTGATGTAGGTTTTGGAGTAAGTCAAATTTTTCCGATTCTTTTAGAAGGATTAAGGATGCCACAACGGCATACGCTCTTACTTGAGCAACCAGAGATCCATCTACACCCCAATCTTCAAATGCAATTATCTGATTATTTTATTGCACTAGCTCTTTCTGGGAAGAAAGTCATGGTTGAAACTCACAGCGATCACATTATCAATAGGTTAGTTAGAAGAATTGTTGAAGATGACACAGGTGCGTTAAAAGATTTAATTGGAATCTATTTTATTAGTGCAACCGATTCTGGATCTGTCTACGAAGAAGTTTGCATTGATGAAAATTTTGGAGTTACTAATTGGCCTGTAGACTTTTTTGATCAAACGGCATTGGAACAAGAAAAGATTTTAAAGGCCGGCCTAAAAAAAAGACAACTTGCCAGAAGCAGTGCTAGTAAGAATCAACAGGAGAAGCAATGAAAGCTGTTTTCGAGCCTGAAATTCTTTTTATCTCTGAATCTGATTGGCAAGATTCTGAAAAAAGAGATACTTTTTTAAACCATTTGTTAGATAATTTGGAAAATATTAATAACTATCAGATTACAAGGGTATATTGGACAGATGACCTAGAGTCATTACTTTGGGATCATCCTCAATTGCCACCTTGGCGTCAAGATAGGGATTTGTATTTACCACTTGTTCAGATTTTATATAAAAAGTTTTTAAATTTTGAAAGAAGAGAATTTATAAAAAGCCAGGAAAATTTATCTTCATGTCAAATGCAGCCAGTTCTGAATTGTAGCTGCTTTGAAGGTTTAGCTTTGTGTGCTTTTTTGGAGTTGATGCACATAGTTATAGAGCGAGAAGAAAATGTGTATTTGTGTTTGGGCTTTAATAGGATAAGGGAAGAATTTACCTTTCTTTGTGACTGCCATTCTTTTCAAGTTAATCCTGTGGTGATTGCTAAACCAATTGAATGGCTTGACCATATTGACTTAACAGAAAGCTACTGGCCTAGTAATATTGATGAGGAGGGAAAATTTAATACAGCTTTAGAGATTGCATTTAAGAAGCTGGATAAAAAACCGATCTATGAGTACGAATTTTCAAAATCTTTCTTAAAGGATATTATTAAAGTTCAAAATCACAGAACTTCTATTATTGAGTGGACTGCAAAAAGACTAACATTAACTAAGCAAGAAGCAGCTAGAGACCCACATTTACAAGATGAGTATCTGACGAAGAAAAAAGAGTATCGTTTTAGGATTACCCAACGACCATCCTCAACCAGGATTCATTACAAGTATGTTAATAACAAAATGAAATTTTTAAGGTACTACGATGAAGGTGAACACGATGACGGCTTGTAGAACTTTATTACACAATACCCGCCGCAGCTACCAAAAAACGGGCAGATATCGCCAATTTTTACTCCTATGTCTAATAGATTGTTTCTGTTTACCAGTTTTGGCTGCGTAGCCGGCGACCCGCTAAGGCCCGGATTTGCTCGTCGGCGTCGGAAACTGCAAGCGATCGCAACAAAGGCACAACTCCCGGATTTTCGGGATAATGTTCGATAATCGCTTCGAGCGCTGTAAATCGCGGATTGTAAGGAAAAGAACCGTTTTGATTATCAACATCGCTCAAAGCTCGATCGCGCAAAAACTCAAACATTCCCGGCTCGTCTTTCCATCCCCGCATTAACTCTACCAGGGCGATCGCCCGCACCTGCGAATCTTCATCCTTTTGAGCTCTAATTTTGAGCCACTCAAAAATTGGCGACTGATTTGTTCGCCCCCGGGCTAACTTTTGCAAAGCGATTTGCCTGACAGCGGGACTCTCATCGCCCTCTGCTTTAGCCTCCAGCAGCATCCAAGTTTCAGGATTGTCCGGCCAGTTGTAAGCTAGTTCAAGCACCGTCGCTTGCCGCACCAGCGCTTCCCCAGAATAGATCTCAATTTTCAGCCAAGGCAAGGTTTCCGGGTCGTCTGGCCACCCCCGCACGATCGATCGCACCAGCACGCTCAGCAGGTGAGAATCATGCTCCAACTCGACCCGGCTTTTGAGGAAAGGCAGCGTCTCGCCCCGGTGAGACCAGCGTTTTGCGATCTCTTCCACCGCAGTTTCTCGGACGTTCAGGTGTCTGTCTGACTCGGCGAGATTTTGCAACCAGCCAAAGACTTCGAGACTGCCTGACGCCAGTGCGGCGACAGCCTCCACTACTACTTGCCGCACAGTCCAGTAATCCTCGGAATCAGCTATTTTTTGCAGCAGGGGCAGGGTTTCTGGGTGGTCGGGCCAACCTGCGGCTATCTGTTGTAGGGCTATTTCTCGCAGGTCGGCGTCGCGATCGCCCAATGCTATATTTTTCAAAAAAGTCAGAGTTTCGGGGTTCCCGGGCCAGCCAGAGGCAATTGCTTGCACTGCTGCCCGCCGGACGCTCGAACTCGCGTCGGACTCGGCTTTAGTTTTCAGCAGCGGGTAAATGTCGGGCTCGCCTGGCCAGTGCGAAGCCAATTCTTCTAAGGCTGCTGTCCGCACTTCTTTGCTGCTGTCGGATTCGGCTAGGGTTTTCAGCAGCAGGCAAACGTCGGCTGCGGCAGGCCAGCCCGCTGCCAACTCCCGCACCGCTACGGTTCGCAGGATAGAACTTCCTGTCTGGGCAAGGTTTTTGAGCAGGGAGGCCGTGCCTAAAAGGCTGTGCCAACCTCTGGCTATTTCTTGCCACGCTGCGACTCGCACTCCCAAATTTTCGTCTGATTCGGCGGCGTTTCTCAGCAGCAGCAAGGTATCTGTGCGATCGGGCCAATTAGAGGCCAATTGTTCGAGTGCTGCGGTGCGAACTGCGGGACTTTGATCGAACTGAGCCAAAGCAGTCAGCAGCGGCAAGGTATCGCTGGTGTCTGGCCAACCACAAGCCATTTCTCGGAGACAGGTCGATCGCACTGCCCAGCTTCCATCGGATTGGGCGAGGTTTTTGAGCATCAGGTAAATTTCTGGCTGGTCTGGCCAACCACGGGCTATTGCTGTGACTGCTGTGGCCCGGACTTCGCCGCAGTCACTGGAGTGAGCGAGTATTTTCAGCCAGGGTAGGGTTTGCGGGTCGTTTTTCCAAGTTTGGGCGATCGCGGCGATCGATCGATCGCGAATTTGATAAGTTTCCTGCAATTCTTGAGCGCTTTGATAAAGAATCAGGAAACCCGTGCCGTATTGCGATAACTTTTTTAAGGCCTTTAACAGTTTTTTTTCTGTTGTTTTTTTAACGCCATTTTTAACTTTTAACAGGCATTGCGCTGCTAAAAACAAATTAATAAATTTTTCTTCTTGACCGTTTTGAGCTGTCAAATATTCTATAATTTCGCTGGCTGTTTCTTTGTCGAGCTTGGCTGCAATTTCTCTCAGAACTTCGTGCAAAGATTCGTCCCGCCAGTGCTGGCAGAAAACTTGTGTGTTGAGTTCGCTCCAAGTCAGTAGACCGATTTTGAGTTGTGCGTGGATTAACTCTGCCACTGTCTGGGGATTATTTTCGGAAACAAGTTTTTTTAAGAACATACCGATATCCTGCCCATCGAGTTTGTTTGCATTAAAAATCCGAAACCCGATCCAGTATTAGTTTAGAGTTTTTTGAGTTTTTCTGGAGTAGGTCGCCGATCGACTCCATTTTATACCAAAACTACTTCCTCGGTCGCATCCTAATGCAAAATCCGCCCTTACCCACAGGAATGTTAGGTATTGGCGGATGGCGATCGAACAATTGAGCAGCGCAATCTAGCTAACAGCTACTTGGACGCGATCGGCTGCCACCCGAACCGTAAAAGTCGGAATTTTTACCGTTTCATCGTCCAAACACTGACCCGTAGCCAAGCTAAAATTCTGCTTGTAAATCGGAGAAGCAACTTTCAAAGTGCCGCTGCGATCCCCCACAAGTCCCCGCGACAACACAAAAGCTTTGCTAAACGGGTCGTAATTGCTAAGCGCATAAACTTCATCCCCGTTTCCCACTCGGAAAACTGCCACTTGTTCCCCTGCAACTAAAGCGCAAACTCCCGTATTCGGGGCGATCGCATCCAGATAACACACATCTACCCAAGTAGTCACAGTATCCGAAACTTGTAATGATTGAACCATCTTCTTTTCCTGTTAATTTACTTTAATCTCGTTCCCAGCCGGAGACTGGGAACGTAGGTTTAGAGGCTTTGCCTGACGGATCGAGGCTCTGCCTCCGGGAATTGATTCCCAGGCTTTGCCTGGGAACGAGATTCTTGCTCCCTCCCCTTAGCAAGGGGAGGACTGGCGAGGGGTTATCTTACTCCCTCTCCTTAGCAAAGGGAGGGCTGGCGAGGGGTTATTCCGAAACTCCAGCCAGAGCCTTTTCATATTCGTAAGGAGGCCGCGTTTGTCCCCGTTCCGCAACACGAACAATACTCGGATCGGGCAAATCGGAATTCACAAAATGCTGGAACCGCTGCACCTTGTGTGGGTCTTCAATCGTCGTTTTCCACTCGCATTGATAAGTATTCACTAAATGTTCCATCTGCGCTTCCAGCTCAGCACAAATGCCCAGAGAATCCTCAATAATCACCTGTTTTAAGTATTCAATTCCGCCCTCAAGCTTGTTAAACCAAGTAGCAGTGCGTTCCAATCTGTCGGCCGTGCGGATGTAGAAAACCAAGAAGCGATCGATATACTTAATCAAAGTTTCCTTATCGATATCCGTCGCCAGCAAAACCGCGTGCTGCGGCTTAATGCCGCCGTTGCCGCACACGTACAAATTCCAGCCGTTTTCCGTAGCAATGATCCCAAAATCTTTGCTTTGAGCTTCCGCGCATTCGCGAGTGCAGCCAGAGACAGCAGATTTGAGCTTGTGGGGCGATCGCAAACCGCGATACCGCAATTCAACTTCGATCGCCAAACTCGTAGAATCCTGCACCCCAAAGCGGCACCAAGTGCTACCAACACAAGATTTTACAGTACGCAAAGCCTTACCGTAAGCGTGTCCAGACTCAAATCCCGCATCAATCAAGCGGCGCCAAATATGCGGCAACTGATCCACCCGAGCTCCAAACAAATCGATCCGCTGCGCCCCAGTAATCTTAGTATAAAGCCCAAAATCCTTGGCAACTTCCCCCAAAACAATCAACTTATCCGGCGTGATTTCTCCCCCCGGTATGCGCGGCACCACCGAATAAGTACCGTCGCGCTGAATGTTTGCCAAAAAGTAATCGTTCGTATCTTGCAAACCGACGTGAGACTTCTCTAAAATATGGTCATTCCAAGTAGAAGCCAGCATCGAACCAACAGCAGGCTTGCAAATTTCGCAACCCTTACCTTTGCCGTGTCTTTCAATCAACTCCTCAAATGTTTTAATCTCTTGAGAACGCACTAAATGGTACAATTCTTGACGGGAATATTCAAAATGTTCGCAGAGATAATTTTTGACGGCAAACCCAGCTTTCTTCATCTCCGACTTGAAGATATCCGTCACCAAAGGCACGCAGCCGCCGCAGCCCGTACCAGCTTGGGTGCATTTCTTGACGCTGGCAACATCGGTTAAATTGCGATCGCGAATCGCTGCACAAATCTGCCCTTTGGTAACATTATTGCAAGAACAAATTTGAGCCGAATCCGGCAAACTGTCTACTCCAAAACCCGCAGGTGATCCCCCTTCTCGCGGTGGCATTAACAAATCTTCTGGATGCGGCGGCAGAGCAATTTCATTTTGCATGAATTGCAGCAAAGTGCCGTAAGCCGAAGCATCTCCCACGAGAATTCCGCCTAAAATCCGGCTACCGTCTTGATTTAAAACTAATTTTTTGTAAATACCTTGGAAGGTGTCAGCGACAACAATTTCTTTAGCATCGCCCGACTTGGGAAAAGGATTTCCAAAACTAGCGACATCCACCCCCAATAATTTGAGTTTAGTGGACATATCCGCACCTGTAAAAGTGCTAGTGGGACGGGCATCTTGCCCGTCATCCGCTGCACTGCTCAAAATATCTGCCGCTACGCTTGCCATTGTATACCCAGGCGCAACTAACCCGTAGATGCGACTTTGATAAAGCGCGCATTCTCCGATCGCATAAATGTCTGGATCGGAGGTTTGGCAGCTATCATTTATGATTATGCCACCGCGTTCTCCTACTTCTATACCGCAACTTCTGGCAATTTCGTCGCGGGGGCGAATGCCAGCAGAAAACACTATCAGATCTGTTGCCAATTCCGAACCGTCAGCAAACAGCATTTTAGTAACTTTGCCATCTTCGCTAACAATTTCTGTTGTAGATTTGCTGGTGTGAACCGAAACCCCCAACTCTTCTATTTTGCTGCGGAGAATTGCACCGCCAATTTCGTCAACTTGCACGGGCATCAGCCGCGATGCAAACTCAACAACGTGAGTTTTTAAGCCCATATTTTGCAGAGCGTTAGCACATTCTAGACCTAACAAACCGCCACCAATTACTACGCCAATTTTGCAATTTTTAGCGTAATCTGACATCGCCTCCAGGTCGTCAATTGTCCGGTAAACAAAAGTCCCTGTAGCGTCTTTGCCTTTAATTGATGGCACAAATGGATAGGAACCGGTTGCAAGAACAATTTTGTCGTAGGGAACTTCTAAACCGTTGGCTGAAGAGACTATTTTTTGTTCGCGATTGATGGCGACTGCTTTGTCGCCGATGTAAATTTGGATGCCGTTTTCGTGATAAAATCCAGGTGCAACTAGAGATAAATCTCCCGCTGTTTTGCCAGAGAAAAATCCGCTGAGGTTTACGCGATCGTAAGCAACGCGCGGTTCTTCACAAAAAGTAATTAAATTCCAGTTTTTGGCAGCATCCGAGCTGACCATTAACTCTAGGAACTTGTGACCTACCATGCCATTGCCGATTACAATGAGGTTTTTTTTGGCTGTCATTAGAATCTCTTTTATCCCGTTTATCAGTCGTTGGGTTTATTAATATAAGACTTTATGGTAAACTTTTGTACTTATAGATACAAAAAATCGATGTTTATGCAATTGTCGAATACTCCCGATTGCATTTTTGCATGATGTCTGCGATCGACTTAAGTAGGTGCGTCAGTGGATTTTAGATTTTAGATTTTAGATTTTAGATTTTTTTCACAGTTAAGAATGGTGCGTCAGCTAAGTATTTTTGACAAAAAGATTAACATTTTTACTGTGACGCACCTTACAGTTTTCTAATTTTTAATTATTATTTAAGCTCCCATGCTCGAATACTGCTTCAAGCCCTGTCGCCAAAGCCAGCGATTCCACACAAAAAACACCATACTCCAACCCAACATTACCAACAAACTGCGGCCTACATCTACGGGCAATCCGATCAAGATTGAAGCGGGAAAATGAATCAAATAAGGAAAAGGGGTCCACAAAACTACTTCGCGCACGGGTGCGGGAAATACTTCTAGCGGCGCAGTAATTCCCGATAAAAACAGGTAAATTAAAGACCAGAATTGCTCGATCGCACTTGCCCTTTCCAGCCAAAAAGCAAACAGCGCAAAAGTATACTGTATCAGAAACCGCAAACAAAAAGTCAAGACGATAACCAACAAAAATAGTAAAAACCTGCCCAAACTCGGCAGCCAAAAAGACTGCGGGTAAAGTGCAAAAAATAGCAGCACTAATCCGAATACAAAGGGCAGCCTTGCAAACCTTTCGGAAACATGAGATACGAAATGGTGCCATACGGGATCGAGAGGCTGCAACAATCTATTAGATAGCTTGCCTTGCACTACTTCCTTTTCAAACTCCCAAATTACCCAAACTACATTTACTTGTCTGACAATGAAAGTTGCTAAAAAATAACGGGCAAAGTCGAGGGAATTCAGCCCAAATTGACCAGTCTCGGCCGCCTGCATCCAAACACCCATCAAGATAAATGGCAAAGCTCCCGACAGGGCCCACAAAAACAATTCTGCCCGGTATTCGAGCATATAAGCGTAGTAGGTAAATAACAAAGTTTTAGCAATTCTGATTGATTTTGTCATATCATTGTTAGATTTAATTTTTCAGTGTTAGCAACGGGCAAGATGCCCGTTCCACACAACATTGAAACTCTAGTGGAACAGGCATCTTGCCTGTTCAAGTTTTCGGTGTTAGCAACGGGCAAGATGCCCGTTCCACACAACATTGAAACTTTACTAAAACAGATATCTTGCCTTTTATGCAGAATGAACCCAGCCCAAAACATTACACTTTTCCCGTGCGGAAAACGCGACCGATTACCTCTTCAATGGGCGGGTCAGTAACTGTCAAATCTATCACTTCCAACTCCGCCAAAATCTTCGCCACGCTCACCGTCAGTTCTTCCCTTTTCACTAAAAAACGCACCGATTGTCCCTCAATAGATTCTACCTCCCCGTAAGCAAAAGCACTATCTTTTGCCAGCGGCTTAGCTAATTTTACCTGGACTTCCCGATAAGGTGCAAACCTATCGAGCAATCCGTCTAAACGGCCATCATAAACTAATTGCCCTTCATGGATTAACAAAACGCGCTTGCACAAAGCAGTAATGTCAGCCATGTAATGGCTGGTCAACAGCACCGTTGCTTGATAGCGCTCGTTATATTCTCGTAGAAATTGCCTGACGCTAAACTGTGCGTTTATATCCAAACCTAAAGTCGGTTCATCTAAAAATAATACCTCCGGCTGGTGCAGCAGCGCCGCCATTAATTCAGCTTTCATGCGTTCGCCTAAAGAAAGCTTTCGTACTGCCTGATTTAACTTGCCTTCTAAGGACAGCATTTCTGTCAATTCTCCGACTCGCCGCCGATAATCTTTATCGGGAATGCCGTAGACAGCGGCATTGATTCGCAGAGAGTCAAGCACGGGTAAATCCCAAATTAACTGCTGTTTCTGCCCCATCACTAACGTAATTCTTTGCAGAAAATCTGCTTCGCGACGGGAAGGAGTACGATCGCACACTCTCACAGTACCAGCCGATGGATAAATCAAACCAGTCAGCATTTTCAGCGTCGTAGTTTTGCCCGCACCGTTGGCACCGAGAAACCCCACCACTTCCCCCGGTTCAATACTGAAAGACACGCCCTCAACTGCTTTGATATTGCGGTAAGTGCGACTAAAAAAGTGCCGCACTGTTCCTTTAAGTCCCGGTTCTTTAATCGCTACCGGATAAACTTTGCTCAAGTCTTCAACTAAGATAATTGGCATCAGCTCAAATTTTAACTTTTATTTTAATCTAGGGTATTTCCATCAGGCTTGTGCCAAGATGAATCCATAGAGCTGTCTAGTAGGGTGCGCCAGCGATTGCTCGATCGCTCAGATAAAGTAACTGTGTTCTGGCGCACCCTACTAAGCTCTAGAATATTGCAAAATATCCACGCTCGCATCGCATAAACTTTACAACTATACAACTATGGTACTCACCCCAGATAATTCAGACATCTCTCGTTTGGTAGGAGACAATTCTTCGGAAAATATTACACTTGCACCAGGACAACTTGCTAGTTTTCCTGGGGGAGTTTGGATGCTGGGCGGCAATGATACTGTCAGGGGATCGTCAGATGCAGAACGGATTTTCGGCAACGATGGTAAAGACAGTCTGTTAGGCGGTGTCGGCAGTGATTCTATTTATGGTGGCAAAGATGATGACGATGTGTTAGGAGAAACGGGCGAAGATTTCTTGACAGGAGATAGAAATAGCGATTTTCTTGATGGGGGTGCGGGAAATGATTTGCTGCGCGGAGGACAAGGTGTTGATTTCTTAGTTGGCGGTGACGGTAATGATACTTTAATTGGCGACAGAGAGGTGGATATTTACCAAGGTGGTGGGGGGAGCGATGTCTTTGTTTTTCGAGTCGATCTAGCGGGAAGCAGAGTAGCTGGAATTGAAGTTCCTGACGCGGTAATTGTGGATTTTGATAAGTCTAGCGATTCGATTGGAATTAGCGTGGCATTTACCAGCAGCAATATCTCCTTAGAACAGGTAAGTTATAGCTTGAACGATCCGAGACTGCTGCTAATAGATCCTGCAAATATATCGGGAGGAACGAGTTTGTTAGCCAAGGGCGGGATCTCGCAGCGAAGTCTCGATCCCGATGGCAACGGCCGTGTGGAAGCTACTAATATTAGATTCGGTTTTACGAATGCTTTGTTGGGTACTGTTTTGAATGTGACCCCAGCCGATTTAAACGGCCGTTTTATTAATGCTAATTCTTTGCTTTAATTCGTTGCTTATATATCTCTAGTAGGGTGCGACCGGGCGCACCTTACCCATTACCCATTATCTAACTCACCGTCAAAACTGCGCGATAGCGCACTTTATTGTCGCGGACTTTCTGAATTGCTTCATTCGCTTGTGCGATCGCAAAAACTTCTACAATCGGCTCAATCCCAAACTTCTCTGCAATTGCCAGCATTTCATTAATCATAGCGCGACCGCCGATGAGAGAACTCACAATTCGGCGTTGCTTCACCAGCAGCGAAAATAACGGAATGCTCAAAGGTTCGTCGGGAACTCCCACAAAAGCAAGCGCACCGTCAGAATCGAGAAAATTAATGTACTGAACCCAATCTAAAGCAGCAGGAACAGTGCTCAACAAAATATCTAATTTGCTGCTAGGGGCTTGAGGAATTTCGCCTTTTCCTACTACAATAGCTTCGTCCGCCCCCATTTTATGTGCAAATTCTGCCTTATCTTGGGAAGTAGTAAAAACTGTAACGCGGTTGCCTAATTTTTTCGCAAATTGCACCGCCATATGTCCCAAACCGCCGATGCCGAGAATTCCAATTTCTTGACCGGAACTCATCCCCGCATTCCGCAAACCGGCGTAAACCGTAATTCCGCCGCACAACAGCGGCCCCGCTATTGTGGAATCGATGCCTTTGGGAATAGGAAAAGCAAAGCGGGAATCTACCATCAAATAATCGGCAAAACCGCCGGGGCCTGTAACAATTAATCCCTGGTTTTCATCGCAGAGATTTTCGTTACCGCGCAAGCAGTCGCGGCACTGCAAACAAGACGACCTTTGCCAGCCGACACCCACGCGATCGCCCACTTTTAAATGAGTCACTTGCGGCCCTACTTCTGCCACTTCTCCGATAACTTCGTGGCCCGGAACGAGGGGATATTTTGATTGACCCCAGTCGTTGTCAATCATGTGCAAGTCAGAGTGACAAATGCCGCAGGTTAACACTTTGATAATACATTCATGTACTTTTGGAGGTTCGACATCGAATTTGTATTCTTCAAGCAATCCGCCTGTTTTTTTTACTGCCAGTGCTTTGATTTGCATGGTGGTGTTTCCTGGTTTGTTTGCCATTATAGTGTTCGGGCGGCTTTCACAGTCTCTTTCTGTAGTTGTATATATTCAGGTGAACCGACCCCTAGGACTGATGCGCGTTACTAATAATTTGTCTGGTGCTTATGGCGCACCTTACCAATTACCAATTACCCATTAGCAATTACCAATAAGTCTCACAACTTGCCCTTTTCCATTGCCCACTGCATCAAACCGGGGAACAAACGATAAGCTTCCGATGCCAAAAAAGCAGGGCCGACGGTAACTTCTCCACGCTGATTTTTCACAGCATCCCAGATAGCTTGAGCAATATCTTCCGGCTGATTTGCCCAGTCAGATTTTAGCATTTGGCTCATTTGCTGGCGGCGCAATTCGACTGCGGGTTCGTCTCGATCGCGAAATTGAGCTCTTTCTAAAAAATCACTGTTAATCAGGCCCGGATGGACGGCGCAAACGTGAATGCCTTTAGGGGCTAATTCCAATCGCAAAGTTTCTGTTAAACCGGTTACTGCATATTTGCTGGCGCAATAAGCAGTCATTTGAGGCAAAGGTATTTTGCCGCCAATGGAACCAACATTGACTATTGTGCCAGTTTTTCGTTGCAAAAAATGTGGCAATATTTCTTGAATTGTGTTAACGCATCCCCAAAAATTGGTATTCATTAATTGCTGCCAGTCTTCGGAGGTAGTGTGCTCGATCGCCCCCGCGAGACAAATGCCAGCATTGTTAACTAAAACATCGATGTTGCCGCAGGCATCTAGGGCTTTTTGGACGATCGCCCGCACTTGTTGAATGTCGGCAACATCCCCCGCAATAGCGACAGCGGAAGTGCCTTCTCGCTGCACTTGAGCCGCTGCTGCTGCCAATCTCTCTGGCTGGCGGGCCACCATCACTACATCGTAACCTTTACTTGCAAATAAAATTGCTGTGGCTTTGCCACTTCCTTGAGAAGCGCCTGTAATCAAAACTGTAGGAGCCATAGATAGTTATAAATTGTAAGTGGGGAAATCGTTTCCTGCGCTATTTAAACTTTAACAGAGGTAAGGTGCTTTTTGGCTGACTCTATATAGATAGTTTTTCTTAATTATACCAATTTTTAATAATTCGCGCTCGGGCTTTTTTAACGAACCGCGAAGGCGCGAAGGACGCGAAGGAAGAGAGAAGAGGAGAGGAGAAGAATAGAATATAAATTATTCATAATTTGTGCGAAAATTGCTTTGTAAATTTTCCCAATGCCCAATGCCCAATGCCCAATGCCCAATGCCCAATACCCAATACCTAAAAAATGAATCTTCCGAAACAACCGCCGAATTGGTCGATCGCCCTAGTGTTAATTATCGGCGTTTTAGCCGTCTCAACTTCCTCAATCTTAATTCGGCTGGCGAACATTTCAGCAGGCGCGGGCGGCTTCGGTTTCAGTCTGGTACTCGCCGCCTCTCGCCTGACTTTATCTGCTTTAATTCTGCTTCCGGCTTGGCGGAAAATTCCGTGGAACGCCCTGGAACCGGGAGCTCGGCGCTATGCTGCTGCTGCGGGTTTGTGTCTCGCCCTGCACTTTGCCCTTTGGATAACCTCACTTTCTTATACTTCGATCGCCGCCTCGACTGCCCTCGTCACCACTAATCCTGTCTGGGTAGCGCTTTTGTCGCGCTTCTGGTTCGGGGAAAAGCTCAGCAAAATGTCGATCGCTGGCATTACTATAGCCCTGACTGGGGGAATGGCGATCGCCGTTGGAAGCGCGGGCGCAGCCAATGCCGGCAGCAGCCAACTGCTGGGCGATTTCCTGGCTCTGGCTGGTTCCTGGGCCGTCAGCTTGTATTTGCTGCTGGGCCGGGAAGCTCAGCGGCGGGGACTGGGAATTAGTGGCTATATCGCGATCGCCTATACTGTTGCTGCGATCGTCCTGCTGCCTCTCCCCCTCGCCTTCGGCACCAGTTATACTAATTGTCCGCACAATGTATATTTTTATATTTTGTTAACGGCCGCTTTGCCTCAATTAGTCGGCCACACCATTTTGAACTGGGCCGTAGTGCAAATTTCCCCAACTCTGGTAACTCTTGCGATCTTGTTTGAACCGGTTGGGGCGAGTTGTTTGGGTTATTTGCTGTTTGGGGAAGTGCCCGGGCCGACGGTACTTGCAGGTGCTGCGGTGCTGCTGTTGGGGGTAGCAACCGCTACCGTCGGAGCCAAAAAAATCACAGTCAACAGTTAAGAGTTAACATTTTTCAACATTGCCACTACAGTTGCCGTGAGTCAGAATAAAACTGATTAGGCCTTAAAAACAAAAGTAACTCATCAATTAAATATCGCTTCCAAACTATCAAATGTCTGAGTAATGACTAATGACTAATGACTAATGATACTCGGGGGTCTTTGGGAGAATAAAATTATGCTGCCAGAACAACTACAGCGCATCATCGGCTACTTTCTCGATGAAGCCACAGAATACATCCAAATCATCGAACAAGGCTTGCAGGGCCTGCAAAACACCGTGGCAGCTCCCCAAAGGATACACCACCTGATCCGAGCCTCGCAGTCGATTAAAGAGGGAGCCGCTATGCTGGGATTTAGCAGCATTCAGCGAATTGCCCATCGCTTGGAGGATTATTTAAAACTGCTCCGAGAATGTCCGATCACCGTTGATAGCAGGCTGCAATCGCTGTTAATCGAAGTTTTTGATATTTTAGCAGCGCTCGTGTCCAAGGTTTCTAAGGGTTTTGGGATCAACCACGAAGACGCAAACCAAATGCTCTCCCTCGCGGAACCGGTTTTTGACGAACTCGACGCTTACCTGAGAGTGCTCATTCCCACTCGTGTGACTGTCAGAGCTAGTACGGACGAACACATTCACCTTTTCTCCGGTTACTGCACTTCAGTGGGCGAATTTTCCTCGGCTATTGCCTCGCGCGTGGGTTTGCTCGGAGGCATTATTACCCGCCACGAGCAGGAAGACTTGGGCATACGCCTTTATATTGACATTTACCTGCCGCTTTACAGCAGGATCGAAAACATCCGCCAAGCTGTCGAACTCTCAGGCGCTATTATCGGGACTGTTCAGACGCAGCGCGACTTTTCGCTGCTGGCGACTCGAGATTATCCGGTTTACCAAAGGGCGATCGAACCTCCCGCAATTTGCACCGGATGCCGCTATTATTACGGCAGAAGCGACGGTGGCTACCTGCTCAACTGCACGATCCATCCCCGCGGCCCGGAAACAGAAGATTGTCGCGATCGCGAACCGGAATAAGTAGTAGAAAATCTGGACTATGAGCCCAGATTTGGAACCAGGGAAAACTTTCTTCTCAAACCAATATTCTCCCTGACATCTTTCACATTACCCCCGGCCAAATTCTTTTTGAGTTCCTACATAACTAAATCCTTCTCTCCCAAATAACTAAATCCTTTTTCCTTCTGAAAGCTCCCCTAACAACTGATACCGCTAGTCGAATTAATTGCATCATGCTTGCAGGATGAGCGATCGCCCAGATATTAATAGCCAGACAAGTAATTGCCATAACTAGCAAGATATATGTCGGAGGCATTACTACCCCGATGGCGAACCAGGTAAAAACGTGAAGTATCATTGCTGTAGCCCAAAGGCTTGCCACAATCACAGACGCCCAAACTTGCATTCGAGGTCGCTTTAGCCCTGTGAAAATCGCTGTCTGCAAAGTAGTCAGCAAGTTTGCCGGAACTAAAAAGGCACAGATAGCTATGCAGTAGGTATGAGAAAACTCAGTAACTGTATTGAAGTCGAGCATTAGTCTAATTGTCGGGCCTGTTGGATATACTTAAAGAGCTTAACGTGACTTGACTTTCAGATCGTGTCACCCTTACTTTAACTTAATTTTTTCGTCAGTAGGCCGCTCTGGAGACTCATTTCTCTCCCCCTTTTCCTGCTGGCAAAATTTTACGACAAATATTAACTTTGTGAAAAATCATTAAAACTTCTTGAAGAATGGCAACAATTGCTGCGATAATTAACATCGGGGATCGATAGTATAGAAGAGCCAACTCCCTAAAATATATAGAAGACCCGCACCGATAGAACACTAATACAACGGTAGACTGATTTTCGACTCAATCATTTTCGACTCGCTGATTCTCGGATGATTGATTGCTAGCCTCCCTCCAGGTTTCGAGCCGTTATGCGATCGAACAATATGAGATTATTATGGAAAAGCCAATTTGCTCTCAAATCTCTAATCAATAGAACCATCTCAAAATTTTACAGCGGAAAATAAAGAAAATGGATCGACAAATTACAATTCCCGCACTCGAAGAAGTTGACTTGACAAATTGCGACAGAGAACCCATTCACCTATCGGGACACATTCAGCCGCACGGGGTGCTACTTGTTGTACGAGAACCTCAACTAGAAATACTCCAAGCCAGCGAAAATACGCAAGATTTGTTAGGAGTAGATGCAGAAAGTGCGATCGGTCGAAATTTGAGCTTATTATTCAATCGAGTTCAACTAAAAAAACTCAAGCTTTGTTTGTGTAATGAAAACTTAAAAACCGTTAATCCCATTAAACTTTCTGTCACAAACAAAGGTAAATATTTAGAATTTGACTGCATCCTCCACCGAGTAGAAGAAGTATTGATGGTCGAGTTGGAATTAGCCACCAGCCCAGAAAATCTTTCTGTTTTTAGGTTTTATCATTCAGTGAGAGCCACTGTAAGCAAAATTCAAAGCGCCAAAAATCTCAACGATTTATGTCAACTGACTGTCGAAGAAGTCAGAAAAATATCCGGGTTTGATAGAGTAATGGTCTATCAATTTGATCGTGAAGGTAACGGCGCTGTGATCGCTGAAGATAAAGCAGAAAAACTAAGTCCTTTCTTAGGATTAAACTACCCCAGCTCTGATATTCCCAAACAAGCCAGACAACTGTATACGTTAAATTGGCTGAGGTTAATCCCAGATATTAATTATCAACCCGTCCCCCTTGTTTCAGGAAACAATGCTGTTACCACCGAGCCCCGAAACCTCAGTTTCAGCGTGTTGAGAAGCGTTTCTCCCATTCACATAGAATACCTGCAAAATATGGGCGTTGCAGCTTCGATGTCAATCTCGTTAATCAAAGACAAAAAACTGTGGGGATTGATTGCTTGCCACAACTATACACCAAAATACCTCAACTATGAATTGCGCGCAGCCTGCGAATTTATCGGGCAAGTAATGTCCTTAGAACTGCAATCAAAAGAAGGAAACGAAGACTACGACTACAAACTACACTTGAAATCCATTCAAACCAAGATTTTTGAAGACATATCCACCTCCGAAAACTTGTCAGAAGTGTTAGTTAAATGTCAGCATAATTTGCTGGAAGCAGTCAACGCCCAGGGAGCAGCAATAATATTTGGAGACAATTGCTATCCAGTCGGGAAAACACCTCAGGAAGAATCGCTCAAATACTTAACTAAGTGGGTGCAAGAGCATTTAAAGAAAGAAATATTTTATACAGACTCGCTGACCAAATGCTATCCAGAAGCTGAGGAATTTAAAGACACGGCCAGCGGGTGTTTGGCTATAGCAATATCGCCGACTCAGAAAATATATGTTTTGTGGTTTCGCCCGGAAGTAATTAAGACAGTAAATTGGGCGGGCAACCCCAACAAACCAGTTCAAATAGAGGAAGATGGCAGCCATCGACTGTCTCCTCGGAAATCCTTCGATCTGTGGAAAGAAAACGTGAGGTACAAATCCTTGCCTTGGAAACAATGCGAAATAGACGCTGCATTGGAACTGAAAAAAGCAATGATTAATATAGTGCTACGCCAAGTAGCCAAACTCGAAAAATTAAATAGAGCATTAGAAGAATCAGTCGCCAGAGAACGCGAAAAAACTGCTCATTTAAAAACAGCGATGTCCGAGCTTAAGCGGGCGCAAACTCAATTGGTGCAAAGCGAAAGAATGTCAAGTTTGGGACAGTTGGTGTCGGCGGTAGCTTATGAAGTCACTAACCCGATTAACTTCATCTACGGAAATCTTAGCTATGCCAACGAATACAGTCAAAAAATGATCTATTTATTGGAGCTTTACGACCAGCACTATCCCTCGCCTTCGCCAGAAATTAAAGCACAAATAGAAATAGTTGAATTAGAGTTCATAGTTGAAGACTTACCGAAGTTGCTGGGTTCAATGAAAGTAGGAGCTAACCGCATCCGCGAGATAGTTCAGTCGCTGCGAAACTTCTCTAGAATTGACGAAGCAGAGATTAAACCCGTTGACATTCACGACGGATTGGACAGCGCTTTGCTGATTTTGAGCAATCGACTCAAACCGAAGCCCGATCGACCCTCAATTCATCTCATCAAAGAATACGGCTGTCTGCCTTTGGTTGAGTGTTACGCAGTTCAGATCAACCAAGTATTTATGAATATACTGGCAAATGCAATTGATGCTCTAGAAGATGCCTTTGTCAACAAGAATTTATCGCCGCACTACGGGGGCGAACAAGAGCCCGTCAAGTGGGGACAAATTCGGATCGTAACTGAAATTTCTCCGGGAGAAAAAGCCGTAGCAGTTCGGATCGAGGACAACGGTTGGGGCATGACTCAAACAGTTCGCCAGAAAATTTTTGAGCCGTTTTTTACCACAAAACCTGTGGGCAAAGGTGCTGGGATAGGTTTGGCGATTAGCCGCGAAATTGTGGTAGAACAACACGGCGGCAAATTGACTTGCATTTCAGCCCCCGGAGAGGGAACGAAGTTGATTATTGAGATTCCATTGAACCAAACTCATCCAAAACCCATTGTGAAGTGAAAAAAAGTCCGCGCTAGCGAAGCTATCCCGAATGGTAGGGAATCGACCAAATTCAAAAATCGAAAATTCGATTAAAATACAAAAGCAGCTAAGTAGATTTGAGCCAATTCTGAGGAAGCGACTATGACTGAAAAAAAAACCGCCCAATGGGATGCCGGCAGGTTTGTCAAAACCTTGGCTTATTTCGGCGTCATTCCCTTCATTGGCAGCATTAGCTGGCTGCAACAACTGTTTGGAAGCAGCAGCAACAGTAAAAAAGACCAACCCAAACTGATACTGGTAGCGGGTGCCACCGGCGGCGTTGGGAAGCGAGTTGTCAAGCGGCTGCAACAGCGGGGATATAAAGTACGCTGCCTCGTCAGAGATGCTAAAAGAGCAACAGAAATTCTCGGCAAAAATGTCGAATTAGTCGAAGGAGATATCACTCTGCCAGAGACGCTAACACCGCTAGTAACCGAGGGCGTAGAAGCAGTTATCTGCTGTACCGGCACCAAAGTTCAACCGATAGAAGGAGACACCCCAACTCGGGAAAAATACTATCAAGGCATCAAATTTTATATGCCGGAAGTTGTGGATGTTCCCGAAATCGTGGAATACAAAGGCCTCAATAATTTAGTGCAAGCTGTTCGCCGACAGCTAATTCAAGCAGGCGAAAAAACTGTTTTTGACTTCACAAAACCCAGCCAAGATTTAAAAGAAACTTGGGGTGCCCTCGACGACATCGTGATGGGCGGCACTAGCGAAAGTTCGATCGTACTTACAGACAATACAGCTATCTTCACAGGCAATGTTTCGACTGCCAACTCGGGCGGCTTTGCTTCGGTGCGTACCCGCAACTTCGATCCTCCGCTTAATCTCGCAGGATTTAGCGGCCTCCAACTGCGCGTCAAAGGGGACGGCAAGCGCTACAAATTGATTGTTCGCAGCGAAGCTAAATGGGATGGAATTGGGTATTGCTATTCGTTTGATACTGTTTACAATATCTGGATTACTGTCACCGTTCCTTTTGATGAGTTAATTCCAGTATTCCGCGCCAAAACTGTCAAAGATGGCTCTAAATTTGATGCCAGCAGTATTTTTTCTTTTCAGTTAATGTTGAGCAAGTTTGAATATGACGGCGCGCTCAACCCGAAATTTACACCTGGTATTTTTCAACTGGAGTTAGAATCTATTAAAGCTGATGGGGGACAGACTTTGCCGCGATTTGTGATGGTGAGTTCGGCAGGAGTTACCCGCCCGGGCCGCCCGGGAATTAACTTGGAAGAAGAACCGCCTGCCGTCAGGATGAATGATATGTTGGGGGGGATTTTGACTTGGAAGTTGAAAGGGGAAGAGTGTGTGCGATCGAGCGGCATACCTTATACTGTTGTCAGACCTTGCGCTTTGACGGAAGAACCGGGAGGCAAAGCTTTAATCTTCGAGCAAGGAGACAATATTAGGGGCAAAGTCAGTCGGGAAGATATTGCAGAATTGTGCGTGGAGGCTTTGGAACAACCTCAAGCTTGCAACGTTACTTTTGAGGTGAAAGAGGGGGAAAATGGCAGTCCTCCCGGAGATTGGCAGGGTTTGTTTTCGGGAGTTAAATAACAATTGTTTGTAGGGGCTGATTAGTTTGTTACCCCTTATTACTCGGCGGTTGAAACCGCGTCTACACAAACGAAGTCTGCCTCCGCAGACTAAGAAATTACTGGTTCCCAGGCTGAGCCTGGGAATCAATGTCCAGAGGCTCTGCCTCGCTTGTTAGTAGGAAAATTGGAGGCAGAGCCTCCGGATCTGCGTTACCAGGCAGAGCCTGTTAACGAGTAATAACTAATAACCAATAACTAATAACTAATAACTAATTTATGTCTGTGACTTTTTCCCGACGCTACTTGACGCCTTATTTGTTTTTGCTACCTGCTTTATTTATTTTGAGCTTGACTGTTTTGTGGCCGGCGGTGCAAGCTTTTTATTTGAGTTTTACCAACTACGAATATGATTTGACTCAAATGCCGCAGTGGGTGGGGTTGAAGAATTTTTACAGGTTGTGGGGCGATCGCACATTCTGGCAAACTTTGACGAATACGCTGCTGTATCTCACCTTCGTTGTGCCTGTATTGGTTGTTGTGCCGTTGGGAATGGCGATTTTGTGCAACCAAAAACTTAAGGGGATGAACTGGTTTCGAGCAGCATACTACACGCCGGCGGTGATTTCAATGGTTGTCGCCGGGATTGCTTGGAAGTGGCTGTTTGCTGAGACTGGACTGCTGAATCAGTTGGGGGAATTGTTGGGTTTGCCTCCTGTTTCTTGGCTGGCTAATCCGAAGCTAGCAATCTTTAGCGTGATGGCCGTTACTATCTGGAAAGGATTGGGCTATTACATGGTGATTTATTTGGCAGGGCTGCAAGCTATTCCGGCAGAACTTTATGAGGCGGCTGCTATTGATGGTTCTGATGGTTTGGAAAAGCACTGGGATATTACTGTGCCGCTGATGAAGCCTTATTTAGTTTTAGTTGCGGTAATTTCGGCGATTTCTGCTACTAAGGTTTTTGAAGAAGTTTATATTATGACTCAGGGCGGGCCTCGCAATAGTTCTAAGACTGTTGTTTATTATCTGTACGAACGGGCTTTTAAGGATTTGGAAATTGGGTATGCTTGTACTATCGGGCTGGTTTTGTTTTTGCTAATTTTGGGTTTGTCGATTTTGCAAGTTAGCCTTCAGGGTTTGACTCGCAATGATTAAGATTTATGAGTGATTAGGACTGACGCACTCCGGGCCTCATAAACTCGGTTTCTTGTTCTCACTCCTGTTGCTCCCAGGACTTCATTACATTCAGAAACCGGGTTTATTGGTCTAATTTCTACTAATTTTAGACTTGAATCTCGAAGTAATGCGATCGCTCACGGCTTTGGGCAGGTCTTATTGGCGAAATCACAGCTATAAATATAGGGTTTCTGCCAGTTCAGAGGAATTTGTAATAAATCCCTGGTTCCGGTCATTCCCTGTCCCAGAAAGAGCAGCACAGCGATCGAGTTCAAGATCACATGGATAGTGCGCCAGCGATTTGAGCGGTCTTTGTAAATGTCTTGAATGATGGCAAGGGAGAAAACCATAATTAGCGCAGCGGTGATGCCAATGTAGTAGTGAGACCAATACCATTCATTGGTTAGCCGATAAACGCCATCTTGAGTGCCAAGAATCACCAGACCAGTACCTGTTAGGGTCGCAAATATGCCGCGCCATAAAGCGGGTGTCGCTCGATATAGCATGACCAAAGAGGCGATAGTTGCAACAAACATCAGCACAATGAAAATGACCTGAAAGGAGTTTTTGCTCCAAACATCCTTGCTCAAAATATGCTCAAAAATCGGGTAGGCTAGACCCAACAACGTCACTCCTACCACAGAACCTGACAGAATTCGACCTGCTTTGACGTGTTCTTGACCGACTACAGGTGGAATTTTGCTCTTGGTGTCGATCGCAATTTGCTTCCGACGCTGCATAGTTTGCCACGCCATATTGAGAACAACACCAAGCATAGGAAAAACAATCGCTACAGCGAAAATAGGATGCAGCAAAGCCAGAAAATCTTTAAATTCCATACAGCACCTTTTCGTTTTTAAAGTTGATAAAACTAAACTTTTGAGACCTTCAGGAAATCGATCGCCCGATCGCGATCGAACAAAATCCGAGGCTTCAACAAAATCCCAAATAGTAGGAACAGAGACTTTAACTCACCAGGAGCGCAAGGACGTTTCCATTGACCTGGACGGCAAAACAACATCTCCACCAGACACCGATGTTGAGCAAGATCCAATTTGTCAAAGTGGATCTGTACAGAGGGAAATTCACCACTCAAGTCAATCTGAGCGATTTGCCCTTGTAAGCTCAAATTATCTTCCAGAATTTTTAGTGTCACCGGGAGTGTTTCTCCTGTAATAATAACAGGCAATTGGGCTTGAGTCATCTCTACGTGAACCCCCACTTCAGAAATGAAAGTAGTCACGCCCCAAAAAATCTGTCCATTCACCGCAAGCCGTACCAATCGACGCAGATCGAACCATTCATAGCGATCTGATTTAGGAGCGTCTAACAAAATTAACAGCGTGATGCTCATAATTAAAAGGTTGTAGGCGCTCCAAATCCAACCAATCCCCAACCCTTTGAAATGCTGGATGATTTCCGGCTCTGATGCGTGCATTTGAACTTGAATCAAACAGGTTCCCAGAACGTGCCACAGGCCGATCGCATTGGGAATAAATAATAGCAGCAACGGTAGCGCTAACTTCCAGTTGAAGGAAAAGCGATCGCTCACAGTGCCTTTGGCTGTGACGTTAAATCCTTTGGAGAAGGGAGACAGCATCACCTGAACGATGGTCAGAACCAGCGGGAACGCTAGTACCAGTGAGTAAATATCAGACAGTAATGCCGATCGCGATCGGTGATTCAACCAAGAAAAAACCGTTAACTGCACTAAATAATAGGGCAGAAAAAAGTACAGCATTTCCAGAAAAGTGGCTCGGATTGGAATCACGCCCAAGAAGGAATAAGCTAAAGGCATCAACAGAAAACCCACGCGGGGAATGGAGGTAAACCAATGCAAAAGTCCTTCAAAATGAGCCAGTCGCTGAATCGGTTTAAGTCCGCGAATAGTCAGAGGATTGGAATCAATAAAAAACGCCTGTAAAGTTCCTCGGGCCCAGCGCAGGCGTTGAGTTGCATAAGCTGCAATATTTTCCGCCGCCAAGCCAGCGCTGAGTTTTTCATTGAGATATACCAAGCGATAGCCTTTAGCAGAGAGTTTAATGCCTGTGAAATAATCCTCACTAAGAGATTCGGTGACAAATCCTCCGGCGTGTTCTAAGGCGCTGCGTCTCACCACAAAGGAAGTTCCAGAACAAACTACACTGCCGGCACCATCTTTGATCGGTTCAATTTGGCGATAAAAAACCTCTTCTTCAGGTGTGATAACGTTATCTAAGCCTAGATTACGGGCGATCGGGTCAGCATTGTAATAACTTTGAGGCGTTTGAACCAGGGCCACTGTGGGATCTTGGCAGAAACCAACGGTGCGAATCAGAAAGTTTTTGGTAGGGATAAAGTCGGCATCAAATACAACGATGAACTCTCCTTGAGTATAAGCTAAGGCATGATTCAAATTCCCTGCTTTCGCATGAAAATTATTAGGTCTAGTGATGTATTCACACCCTAATTCCTCTGCAAGTTGCCGGATTTCTTCACGCCGCGTGTCATCTAGCAGATATATCTTTTTATGGGCATAGTCGAGGGCTTGACAACCAATTACCGTGCGTTTGAGAATATAGGCAGGCTCATTATAAGTGGGAATCAAAACGTCAACCGATGGCGTGAATCGACCCTCAACCACATCAATTGCCAACCGATTCGCTTCTGGACGGCGATCCTTTACCCACAACATCAAAAATAACTGAAGGATATTGGTAAGCAAGAGGAAAATTTCTAGAAGAAACAACCCAATGCTAAAGACTCCATCTAATGGATCGGATACATTTAAGGTTGTGAGCGATCGCCACAGCAGATAACGCATCACCAACATCAACAAAATTCCCACAACTACCGCCCGCGACCAGGTTCGGGGTATGGGCGAAACCCGCATAATCACCCAAGAAATCGCCAGCAGAGCGACCGTAGGTGTTAGCAAATACTCCCCCATTACCATCGGCACTTGCAGCCACATGGGAGGATGATTCTGCATTGCTTGGAGTTGAGCAAATAGACGATCGAGAGTGCCGTTACCGGAAAACCAAGCAGCGACCAGTCCACCCGCTAAAATAACCGAACCTAACATGACGAGGGTGGCGATCGGTATCCGGTTTCTGGGGGTACTATCTCGACGATGAAAGCCCAAATAATTCAGCCATGAAGTCATTATTTTGTTTAAGAAAATTATATGAATTGGCGATCGTATCAATTACTCCCTTCCCACTCAATACTTCTTTAACAAACCGCGTTAGCGAAGTGGCGGGAAGCCATAGAAAGAAGAAAATCGGTAATGCTAGTAGTCGGAAGGGAGTAATTGCCTGCATCAATTTGAGCTTAGCGGAACAGTTCTTTGTTATTCAGAATAGCAGGCCAATTTTTGTTTGCTGAAGCAATGTGACCAGGGATATCCCCCATCCACTGTGCTTGTACTTTCTTGTCGTAGTTGAGATAAAGCTTCCCATTAACGATTTTCCAGGCGTCAGGCTGAGTGACAACAAGATTCCCTTCACTGGTAGCCTGGGCGCAATATCCACCGTATTGAGGAGCATACTTTTCAGGATTTTTAGCAAACATATCACGGTTTGCTGCACTAGCAAACATCCAAGTTGTTCCACCCCAATTATGTTTAAATTGGCTAACTCCCATAACTAATTTGCTTTGGGTGAAATAGGCTACGACATCTTGACCATCAAGAGCCACACCTTTTTCGGTGTAGAACTGAGGATGAAGGGTTGTTGTGCTGCTTTTACCAGCGCAAGGATTGGCTTTACCAGCACAAGGATTGGCTTTACCCGCGCAAGGATTGGCTTTACCCGCGCAAGGATTGGCTTTACCCGCGCAAGGATTTTCTTTACCAGCACAAGGATTGGCTTTACCAGCACAAGGATTGGCTTTACCCGCACAAGGATTGGCTTTACCCGCACAAGGATTGGCTTTACCCGCACAAGGATTGGCTTTACCCGCACAAGGATTGGATTGTGCAACCTTGGATGAAACGGTTGTAGAGTTTAAGCTTGTGGCAGCCTTGAAGTTGGCGTAGCTAACATTAGCTGTTGCCAAACCGAGAATGGTGGCAATGGCGATCGTGGTAATGTATTTTACTTTCATGTGTCTAATTCCCAGATAAATTGTTAATAGTTCCATCCCAGATATTTGCTTGAGACTTCTTGCTCTCTGGCAATTTTTCTGGCTTTTTGTTGTCCTCAAGACTTGAGGTTGTTTACATTAACACTCAATAAAATGAGTGCTAGATGAGGAAGAGATGGATGGGAGATAAAACTCTGAATACTTTATACGCCACTTTCTTCAGCAAAAATTCATCTGGGAATTAGGAACGCATCATCTAGTTGCCAGGAATGTCTTATAGAGTGGAGATTAACCCTGATTATCTTTTAGTAGTGCAGTAATTTAACCGCGAGTTGAGAAATTATGACAGGAAAAGACTGGTTAGTGACTGATGATGGACAGTGTAATATTTTTGAGGCTACAAGTCAAATTGAAGATTTGACCCATCCCTACCGACTTTACCGCTTTTTAACTGACTTGGAAGATGTATTAGACCAAATTAGTGATGATTATTTACGACTCCAGGCAATTTGTCCCCTTGTCCGCAGGTTGTTAGATAGTTCTTCCTGGTTTCAAATTGCTCTCCTTGAGCCTGACTCTGAGACAGGGTGGGCCGTACAAACACTTTATGATGAACCATTTTTTCCTCTGACGGTGCAGTTGGTGGCTTGGGCACCGGGTGCTGTTTCTCCGATTCACAATCATGCCAGTTGGGGATTGGTGGCGCTACTTGATGGACAGGAGAAAAATACTTTTTGGCAGCGATCGCCAACTCGCAAGTTTCCCGATAAAATCACAACAGTGGGCGATATTTTGCTTGCCCCTGGTGACGTTTTGTGCTTAATGCCAGATGCGATTCATCATGTGGAAGCACTCGGAGATAAACCAACCATTAGTTTTAATCTTTATGGTGTAACAGATTACGATCGACGATTTGAGTTTAACCAGATTAAAGGCACTGCGGAAAACTTTTAAGATAGCAGTCTGATGAAAGCAAATATCAACAAACCTCAAATATAACGGGCGATTATCGCGGCTGCACCAACTTTCGTCGGTTCCACGCGATACTAATTTTATCTAGTTGAATTTTGACTCATTTTAATGCTTAATTCTCCTCACTCCCTGACGATAAAATGAAGCTAATTCGCCAAGTCATAGCCGCTATCAACCCTCTCACGGGCAAGCGAATTTCCACCTCTTCGCTTCAGTTTCGCCTGACGCTGGAATTGCTGGTACTCTCGATTTTAGGACTTAGCAGTGTGGCATTTTGGGCCGGCTGGCAAAGGTCGCAAAATCTAGTGGGTGCTCATAAACAAACCCTGGAATACATTGGAATACGCTTTCCAGAACAAGTTGAGCTTTATAGTGAAATGGGTTCACTAGAAATTGGCTTAACCCGAAGCGTGCATAAAGCTTCCACAGGAGGAATCATGGTGTGGGTGAAGCGAAATGATGGGATGCTTTTGGTAAATTCACCTGATATGGATCTGCAATCTTCTAAGATTACGAAGATGATCTCGTTGACGGAAGTACCTGCAGAGCCGACTTTTGTTCAGGTGGGCGATCGCTACTTGGTGATCTGTAGCAGAACTCTGAGGATTAAAAATGAGTTACTGGGTACGGTATATTTCTCTCAAGATATCACTGATGAGCAACGTCAATTAAATGATGGGATTCGCAGTCTAATTGTTGTCAGTATTGTGGTAATCTTAGTGTTAATGTTGGCGATCGCCAGTCGCATTCGTCATGCTCTCCATCCTTTGGAACATATGAGTCAGGTAGCTAGCACTTTGTCTGCTGATAATTTGCAGGCGGCAAAACTCCAACTGCATCAGGCTCCTGATGAGATTTTAGGACTAGCACAAACCTTTAATGAGATGTTGTTTCGATTATCGGGTTCCTGGGAGCAACAACGCCAATTTGTCGGTAATGTTTCCCACGAATTACGCACTCCTCTGACGGTTGTAGTTGGTTATTTACAAAGTTTGCTGCGACGCAGCACTAACTTAAGTGACTATCAGCAACAAGCACTGGAAACAGCGGTTGGCGAAACTGAACGCACGATTCGGATGTTAGAAGATTTGCTCGATTTAGCACGAGCAGATAGTGGTAACTTGCACTTTCGTTTGAATCCGGTGATCCTGAATACTCTGGTGGCTGAGGTGGCCGAAATGAGTCAAAAAGTTAGCAATCGGAAAATTATTTTGGTGTCAACTGATGAGGATGTTGTAGCCTGTGCGGATCAGGATCGTTTACAACAGGTGTTAATTAACTTAGTCGATAATGCAATCAAGTATTCTGCTCCCGAACAACCAGTTGAGTTAGTCTTAGAAAAGAGGGAACAGCAGGTGATGATTCATGTGGGCGATCGCGGAATTGGTATTTCTCTGCCCCATCAAAACCGGATTTTTGAGCGATTTTACCGGGTGGATGAGTCAATGACGCGCTCTAGAGACGGTACGGGGTTGGGATTGGCGATCGCCAAAAGCCTGATCGAAGGCATGGAAGGACGTATTACGCTCCGATCTAAACCGGGAGAAGGTAGTATTTTTACTATCACCTTACCTGTCTGGAATCCGCAGCTATGAGCGATCGCATTCTCCTTGTTGAAGATGACCCTAAACTGGCAAAGTTCATCGAATCTGAACTTAGTCTTGAAGGATATCACGTCACTGTCGCCCCCAATGGATTGGATGGATTAATGATGGCTCGTGATGCTCAACCGGATTTATTAATTTTAGATTGGATGCTTCCCGGCATCTCTGGATTAGACATCTGTTTAAGGTTGCGATCGACTGGTGTTCAAGTACCAATAATTATGTTGACAGCAAAAGATGAAGTACCCGATCGCGTGACGGGATTAAATGCTGGAGCCGATGATTATGTTACTAAGCCTTTCAGTATGGAAGAACTCCTGGCGAGAGTCAAAGCCCGTCTGCGCCGAACTCAACAAACTGACGCCGATAACTTACAATTTGAAGACCTAATCTTGAACGGTTTAACCCGTGAAGTTTATCGAGGCAGTCAACTAATTGAACTCACTGCCAAAGAGTTTGATTTGTTAGAATTGATGCTACGAAATCCCCGCCAAGTGATTACCCGCGACCGAATTTTAGAAAAAGTCTGGGGTTACGATTTTATGGGCGAGTCAAACATTATTGAAGTCTATATTCGTGCGTTACGGATTAAATTAGAAGCAAGTAACTCAAAACGCCTGCTGCATACGGTTAGGGGAGTCGGATACGTGTTGCGAGAGCAAAAGTGAGGATGGGCGGATTTACAAATACTTGGAAGCTGAAGTATGGATACTGGTGAACCCGCTCCTATTATAGTACCTATTTTTTTGTAAAAAATAGACCTAGAAATCCGGTCGTTCCTGATAATCTTCCGCAGAACTCGGGTCTAATTCCCACCGACTTTCATCTCGACGTTCAAGCATATCTGTTGTGTGCAAAATAGCCCCATCGGCTATTTCTATGCCCGCAGCGGCTCCGAGTTCGTCAACCATATCCATGTCGGGAGTAGGCGCACTTCCGCCCACCGATTGCTCGCCAGTGGCACTTTCTTGTTCCGCAGCCGGATCGCCATCCTCGCCGCCGATTTGGGAACTGGAAGAGTATTCCGAACTGCTGTCCTGCAAGGTGGTTATGTCGTCTTGGCTCAATCCCGGTCGATCGATGACGCCGGTACCGTAAGATTCGGTAATTTCTTGAGGCAATTCGCCCAAATTATCGCGTTCTGTTGTTGTTTTTGCGTTGCCTTTTTTTTGCTGTGCCACGATACGTGCTCCTGTTTGTTTTTGAACTCAATTAAATTAAAAATGTCCGAATTTGGCTTTAACTGAATTGTTTTTAGTAATTGCCATTGGCTATAATTAAGTGGTATAATAATTGCTATTTAAGCTTTTAGCTTCTATCCCAGGAAATATATTGATTCGGCTCAGCTATTTCATTAGGAATACAAAAAGCGATCGCCCTTTTGAAACGGGCGATCGCTTTTTAATGAAGAGGCTAATTCTATTCGGGAAAATCAGGAATTACCCATTTGGGGGGTTCCATCCGTTTCCTTCTCACCGCTTCCTCTGCTATTTCTAGCATTTTATCCAGAGAAGTATTTTCAATAAAGTTGGACGTTGCTTCTGCGTATTCCCGCTTCGGGCACTTGTCGCCCAGAACGCAGCCATTGACGCAAGCTACAGCACAATCGACAGTGTTCTCCACCATAACTTTTTTCCTTTCACGGTTCCAACAACTAATAGGCAGATACTCTGGGTTAATTTGTCAAGAGACTGCTCTATATCTTTATTTTACTTCACAAATTGTCATCAAAGGTCGATCGCCAGCGCAAAACTGTTATAAAATCAAAGCAACCTACCTAATCTGCCGATCGTGAGTAATTTTCTGCGGCGCTTAAAACTTTTACCTTGGCGAGAAATGCTGCAAATTGCCGCCCTCGTCAACTCAATCGTGATTGGACTAGAGCTATTTTTAGCCTGGGGTTTCACGCAATCGCGGGCAATCCGCAACGGGGTGACGCTTCTCTACGGTTCCTCCCTCGGGATATTGATACCTTTTGCAGCAGCAGTGGGAATGGGAGCTTTAGCCGTCTACTTTTTAGAGTATTGGCAACAACAATTTTTGCTCAACCGAATTAATTTGTGGGTTTTAGTTTTGTGCGTGCTCTTGGGTTTGGTTTTAAAATCATTCCTACCCATACCTGCTTCTTTAGCAAGTTTATCAGAAACTGCACTAATAGGAATTTCGGTGGGAGTTTTTTGGAAGGGCCGGCCTTATTGGCGATAATTATGCCATATTAGATTTGAGATTTTAGATTTGCCACGACTTATGAAGCTCGTGGTTTTGAGATTGTCTACAGTTGCATTCTTTTTTGAAGATAGTATCATTACTAATTGGTCATTGGTTATTAGTCTATATGTAGGGTGCGCGTTGCGCACCTTACCGCTTAAAACAAGAAATTCCCTCTTCTTTTTCCTTCTTCCTTACATCCGTTAAATCCGTTACAGAATCCGTTGCCGAACTTCTTCCTTCTTATGGCAGCCAAAAATCTGGAAGGAAAGTTTTAGTCAAACTGCGAGTAAACTGATTAATCTTTCTCCCAATTTGAATGTGCGGTTCGTCAGCTTCCACGGGAATAATGACAGCTTTGTTTCCGATTCCGAAACGCGAAATTACCAAATTTGCCGCCTCCAAACCAGTAACATAAGCCTTTTCTTGCGACCAAGAACCGTGGCGGGTCACAACCCAATCACCGCTCATCAATACATTATCATAACTTGTTACTGCCGGCAACAAATACTGATAGCTGCCAGGGGCAAAATGCGTCACCGCCCGCGACAGCCTAATCGCGCTGCTGTCAATTACTTTTGCCTCCCCAAAAGCCGGAATGCAAGTCGCTAAATCCCGCTGAACCAAGGAAACAATTTCCTCATCTTTCAGGGGAATTAATTGATTTGCGTGATAAAAGTCAGCTTCGACAACTGTTCCCGGTTCGTCTCGAAATTCGTCGTGCAAAGCATTCAAATCAAAAAACGTCCAACCTGTAGTTGAACTAAATCCAAAACAGGCATTAGAAGGCAGCGGAATGTCAATTTTTCGTTCAAACCACAGGCGAACAGCTAATACGTCCACTGCACCCAAATTCATCGCGTCCCGAAACTCTTGGCGGCTTTGCAAAGCTGGACTGCTGCTGATAATTTTTTGCATTCCTGTAACGCCAACTGCAAAAATAACTGCATCTGCCTCAAAGTTTTTTTCGCCGCAAACAACGGCTGTTGCTCGGTTGTTACTGTCAACTATTAAATCAGTAACTCGCTGCTTTGTCAATACTTTGGCACCGAGTTTTTCAATGCGATCGACCCAGGGACGAAAGATTTTTTCTCCGACTGTGCCGCGACACCAAACTACATCAAAATCCGGTTGATGTGCTAAGATAAAATAATACAGCATCCCCAAAGCTGCGGCAGCAGAACACTGTTCTCCTGGTGCAAATAAACCTACTAATAACATCGGTTCAAAAGCATCGCGGTACAGTCTTGCAGAAACGCCAAACTGTTTGAATAGTTCGCGGGCTGTGACGCGATCGTACCGGCGCCAAGCTTCGTCGGAATTGTCGAAATCTAGGACTGCGTAGAGTAAGGGCAACGCTGAAAGCCGATCGACTAATGGCAGCCTTTTAAATCTGGTGTAAAGAAAGGTTCCTAACGGTGTGGGAAGTCGCGGTTCGTCCTGAAAAATTGGCGATTCTACTTCCAATCCGGCGGGTGAATACTGACAAGAACGAGTCCAAGGCGTGAAGGGATCTAGTTCTAATTCCTTGACTAAGGAAAAGATGTTTTTGTAGGGATACCAGAAGCCATGAATCCCAGCTTCTACGGAACGCCCGCCGGCGGTTTTCCACCCTGCAACTAAGCCTCCCGGATAAGGGCCTGCTTCTAGCAGGGTGACATCATAGCCTTGCTGGGCTAGGTGATAGGTAGCGCCTAAACCGGCCCATCCTGCACCGACGACGACTATTTTTGGGGTTGATGATTCTGCTGACATTGCGTACCTCTTGATAATTTATTAATGATGACATAATTCATAAAATGCGGATTTGATATAAAATGTGTTGAATTATGTGCTAAATTTCGCTTGAGTGAATAATGAGTGTCAAAAACCGCCAGCAGACTAACTTGTTGCTGCTATTATTTCCCGCCACCGTATGGCTGATGGTTTTCTTCATTTTGCCAGTGCTAATTGTACTGTTGTACAGTTTCTTAGAACGCGGTACTTACGGCGGTGTTACTTGGATATTTACTCTCAGCAACTACCAGCGTTTGTTCAGCGGACTGTTTTTAGGAGTAATTGGGCGATCGCTCTGGCTGGCTTTTTTGACAACTGCCGCTTGCTTGTTAGTTGGCTATCCCCTAGCATTCTTCATCGCCACCCGTTCTCCCCGCTGGCGAAATGCTTTGCTTTTGCTGGTAATTATTCCATTTTGGACTAATTTTTTAGTGAGAACCTACGCCTGGATTATACTGCTGCGTAGCGAAGGAGTAATTAACACAGCCCTGCAAAGCCTGCAAATTATTAGCGAACCGTTAAACTTGCTTTTTACGCCTTTCGCGGTGGCGATCGGTCTTATTTACGGCTATTTACCTTTCATGGTTCTGCCTTTATATTCTAGCATAGAACGCTTCAATTTTTCATTGGTAGAAGCCGCTCAAGATTTAGGTGCAAATGATGTTCGCACTTTTTGGCGCGTGTTTTTACCATTAACAAGTCGCGGCATTGTTGCAGGCTCTATTTTAGTTTTTGTTCCCGCAGTCGGCGCTTTCATCACACCGGATATATTGGGGGGTTCTAAAACCGTTATGGTGGGAAATTTAATTCAAAATCAGTTTATGAAAGCCCGCGACTGGCCTTTTGGATCGGCGCTTTCTATGCTGTTGACAGTAATCATATTGATTCCTGTGTTAATTTACTTCCGCGTGTCTGACGAAACTCAATAAGGTAAGGTATACACGAATCGTTGCACCCTGCGTTTAGGTTAAGATGCGCTAATGACTAATGACTAATGACTACTGACTACTGACTAATGACTACTGACTACTGACTACTGACTACTGACTACTGACTACTGACTACTGACTACTGACTAATGACTAAAACAAAACTAGATTTACTCGTGCGGGCGATCGGCAAAAAGTGGCTTTTGGTACAAGCTGCACTAGCATTTGCCTTTCTTTACTTGCCAATTCTCATCTTAATTATTTACTCCTTTAACGCCTCCAGATTCAATGCCGTTTGGCGCGGCTTTACCCTCGATTGGTACCGCAGTTTGTTTAGCAATGCAGGCGCGACGATTGCTACGAGCAGCAGCGCCGGGATCTGGACAGCCCTCAACAACAGCTTGCTAATTGCAGCTATTTCGACTTTGCTGGCAACCGTTTTTGGTACAACGATCGCGCTAGCATTGGAACGATTTCATTTCCCCGGGCGCAAAGCAGTAGAAGCTTTACTGTTTTTGCCGATTATTATGCCCGAAATTACGATCGGCATTTCGCTGCTAGTTTTCTTTACCCTAGTATTTCGGATCGTAGAAAATCTCACGGGAATTCGCATCAATCTCGGCTTACCTACCGTAATAATCGGTCACATTGTCTTTAATATTTCCTTTGTGACTATTACTGTCAGGGCGCGTTTGGCGGAACTAGATCCGATATTAGAACAAGCAGCTTTTGACTTAGGCGCTAACGAATGGCGGACTTTTTGGCGCATAACTCTGCCTCTAATTGGGCCCGCTATTTTCAGCGCGGCACTGCTGGCTTTTACTCTGTCGCTAGACGATTTTGTCGTCACATTCTTTACCACCGGCGTCGGTTCGGTGACGCTGCCACTATTTGTTTACGGCATGATAAAATTTGCAGTAACGCCAGCGATTAATGCCATTTCAACTTTGATGTTGTTCGCTTCCTTATTGCTGGTTTTATCATCGTTAAAAGTTCAGAAAAGTTAAAAAAATTGTTTTTTGTGTCATAATTATTGTCGTCTGCAACTAACACAACCTATGAAACGCCTGCTGACTTTCCTAATTTTGTTTGCGATGAGTGCAACCGTGGCTTTCGGCTGTAGCCCCACAGGTGGCAACCAGCAGCAAGTGCTCAGCATTTACAATTATGCAAGTTATATCGCCCCAGAAGCGATCGCCCAATTCGAGAAAGAGAACAATGTTAAAATTCAATACGACACTTTCGAGAACAGCGACGCACTCTATGCCAAACTCAAACAGGGAAACCCCGGTTACGACTTAATATTTCCCGCCGATTACATGGTGAAAATCATGATCGCAGAAAATATAATTGAGCCGCTGAATTTAAACAATATTCCCAACCAAAAAAACCTAGAACCTAAATTTATCAATCAAGCTTTTGACCCGGGAAATAAATATTCCCTGCCCTACCAGTGGGGAACGATGGGAATTGGCTACAACGTGAAAACCACCAAGGGCGATATCAACAGTTGGGCGGCGATGTTCGACCCGAAATATACCGGAAAAGTGGCGTGGCAAGATGATGCCAGATACACATTTGCAGGAGTTTTAATGTATTTAGGATTTGACCCCAATACAACCAATCCCGAAGAGATTAACAAAGCCCGCGATTTGCTGATTAAAAGTAAAAATATCATTGCCGCTTTTGTCCCCGACACTGGTCAAAATCTCCTGGATCAAGGAGAAGTAAATCTGACAATGGAATGGAGCGGCGATATTTTCCAAGTGATGACAGAAAATCCTAATATCCGCTACGCTATTCCCAAAGAAGGAACAATTATCTTTTCTGACAACATGGCAATTCCCAAAGGTGCGCCCCAAAAGGAGTTAGCAGAGAAATTTATTAACTTTATTTTGCAGCCAGAAGTAGGCGCCCAAATTTCCAATTTTACCCACTTCGGATCGCCCAACAAAGCAGCAATTGATAAAGGTTTAATCGACCCGAAAGATTTGAAAAATCCTCAAATTTACCCGCCGGCTGAGGTGTTTGGCAAAATGAAATTATTGCAGGATGTCGGGAAAGCAACTGCATTGTACGATCGAGCTTGGACGGAAGTTAAAGCAGGGGCTGGAAAGTAAGCTATTCCACATTTAACTTGCATATTTGGGGTGTTGCTCAAAGCCCACCCCACGGGTTTACTTAAATTTTTAGTTTGTATTGGAGTTGCACCATCGTCAAGAACGGGCAAGATGCCCGTGAAGCGAGAAAATTAAGTTTTGTGGAACGGGCCGAAGAGCCCGTTCCTAAACAAGTAATTGAGAATGGTGCAAGATATCAGTTTAACCGGACTCGAACTCAGATTTTTATTACTCACACATACTAAGACAATGCACGCTGTAGAAGTTTTAGAAGTTTCCAAAATATTTAAAAGTGTCCGCAGTCAAGATTTCTTAGCTGTAGACAACATCAACCTGCAAATTTACGATCGAGAATTCTTTTCTTTACTCGGCCCTTCCGGCTGCGGCAAAACTACTACTTTGCGAATGATAGCGGGTTTTGAAATTCCCACAGCGGGCGAAATTTACATTCACGGTCAACCGATGCAAAATCGCCCGCCATTTCACCGCCCAGTGAATACGGTATTTCAAAACTATGCTTTATTTCCGCACATGACAGTAGCACAAAATGCCGCTTTTGGGTTGGAAATGGAGAATTTGCCTCAGAAAACAATTCGCGATCGCGTTGCTGAAGCCTTAGCATTAGTACAGTTAACCGATGTAGAAAAACGCTATCCCCGCCAACTGTCAGGGGGACAGCAGCAGCGAGTAGCGCTAGCAAGAGCATTAGTCAAACAGCCGTCTGTTTTGCTGTTGGATGAACCCCTAGGAGCGCTGGATTTAAAATTGCGCAAAGAGATGCAGTTAGAATTAAAAAAAATGCAGCGAAAATTGGGAATTACGTTTATTTATGTGACTCACGATCAGGAAGAAGCGCTAACAATGTCGGACAGAATTGCAGTGATGGAGGGAGGAAAACTGCAACAAGTCGGGACGCCTGTTGATATTTATGAATATCCTAAAACGCGGTTTGTTGCTGATTTTATTGGCGATAGCAATTTTTTAAGCGGGCAAGTAGTAGAAAAGCAACACGGTCAAATAATCGTGTTGGTTGACCAGCAGTTGCCCGTGTTAGTTGCAACTGCAGAAGATATTCCCGCTGGAAAAGTTGTTACCCTGGTGTTGCGGCCAGAAAAAGCTGCTATTTATCCGGCTAATTATGATGCTGAAAATAGCTGGCCGGGAATAGTAGAAGAGGCTATTTATATTGGCACTGACACGCGCTATACGGTGCGGTTGACTGCTAAAAGTTCGATCGCCCTTCGCCGACAAAACTTGCACAGAGATGACTTGCAGCGATACCAAGTCGGCGACAGCGTTCGAGTTGCCGTGCCGCCGGAAAGTATCTGCATTTTATAAAAAATTCTGCTTAATTCAATCTCGCTTACTCCGGTGATGGCGAAGGAGTTTCCGCCTCGGGCAAGGGAATTTCCGCAGGAGTCGATTCTGGCGACGGCGAAAGACTCTCAGCCCCGGGCGAGGGAATTTCCGCAGGAGTCGATTCTGGCGACGGCGAGGGACTCTCGGCCCCGGGCGAGGGAATCTCCGAAGGACTCGGGGCGGGAGTTTCCGGCGGTGGCGGAAGTTGTGCGGGCTCTGGCTGGGGGCTTTGGAGGCTTTGCACCCACAAACCTAAAGCGCCGCAGGCTAACATCAGCCCCAACAGCCCCAGCAGGGGCAGCCAAAGCTTGAACTTCGGTTTTTGAACGGGTTCCGGGGCGGGGGAAGTTTCGGGATACAGCAACTGTTTGGACGATTCAGAAAGCTGAGATTCTGGAATCCTCCCCGACTTCTGGAGGGACCGCGGCAGGGACATCGGCAGCGACACCGAGGCTGACACCGGCGCTGATGCCGGCGCTGATGCCGGCGCTGACGCCACGGCCGGATCGAACAGTACCAATCTCTCCGGCGACATCCGACAGTGAGTCGCCACCACAGAGGTGTTGTCATAACCGTTTTTCTCGTTGGCGAGGCGAATCCAAGACTGAACTGCGGCTTCCAAAGACATTTTGCCCTCAAGCACCTCTGGGCCGTAATTCTCCCAATAGTGCTCTACCAAGTCGTTGTCGCTCAAACCGTCGGAACACAGCAGCAGTAAGCCTTCCTCTTCGACAATAAATCGCTGAATCGTCGGGCGCAGGAAATCGCCGTCCCGCGTGCCCAAAGCTTGAGTCAAGGCTCCTGCATCCGATCGCAGTTGAGTTTCCCAGTATAAACTGTGTCCTAGCTGGACTTCCCTTGAGGCTACGTCGTCGTCCACAGTCAGGCGGTGACAGTAATTTTTGCCAATCCAATAAGCGCGGCTGTCTCCAACATTGACTAAATAAAGTTCGTGACTGTTATTCGAGGGCAAATCCTCGGAAATTTTCAGTTTTTGAGGTAACTGGAGGGCCATCACCAAAGTCGTCCCCATCCGCTGCCGCAACTCTTTTCCCTGCTCGTTATTTTGAGCGGAAATCACATTATTCACAACTCTCACTATTTCTTCGAGTTGCTTAATTACCATTGGTGGCGTCATCAACTCTTCTTGTTGAGCGATTTCTGCGAGCAAATTTTGGATTAAAGCTTTCAAGGACTGCACGGCTAATTGACTGGCAACTTCTCCTCCTTCGTGGCCTCCAACCCCGTCGCAAACCATTGTCAAGTAAGGAATTAATTTGTCATTCCCTGAAGTTTTGCTCGATTGAAAATCCGCAGCAGTCGGATAGCAACTGTCTTCATTTTGGGAGCGCTGCGGCCCGGTATCGGTCATCCCGACTACTTCTAAGTGCAGAGGCAATTTAGCGGCTTGTTCTAACAGTAAATCGTTGAGTTCCAGGGCCAGCGCCTCGAAATTCATGCTGCTGCGGCGCATAAACTGACAAATCTCTCCGAGTCTAGACTGCACCTCGGGTTGCGCTGATTCCACCAAACCTGACCACACATCTCCCAAATCCCGCAGCGTCGGTACAAAATTGCCGGGGTGCAGTTCCAGCAGGCGTACTCGCCAACCTTCCACCCGCAAATTTTCCGGTACCAGCAAACTCGAAGCGACTCCCTGTTCCGATAGCGGCGCCCACAGTTGGAGCATTTGCCACAGCCAGTAAACTTGGCGCGCGGCGCTTGTCCCAGACCAAGATTCTAAAATAGAAGGATACAGGCGACCGAAATTATTGATGGGCACATTTTCCAACAACAGCACCTCTGCCGCTTCCGGTGCTTCCCCTAGCGAACAAAAACCGTATACTTCCGGCGTATGCAGCCGTTGGGGATACAAATGCAGGTAAGGCATAATCGTATCCGGCAGTTGTTCCGGGACGCTCGGAGGCAGAGCTGGACGGCTGTCGAGCCAGATTTGGGGTGCAATGACAAAGTATCGATCGGCTATTACCTTACCCGCCGGCACTTCCTCGGCTGCTTGCCCTACCGCCCACACGTAGCGATAAATTAAATCGGTTTCGCAAGCTGCACAGTGCTGGCGGCCAAAGGTATTGCGGGGCTCGGCACAGCTAAGATTCGGGCAATAAATGGGTTCGGAGAAACTGCTGATCATATCGAAATAGTTTGTGTAAAAAGATTCTGAAGATATATGATTCGCCAGCCCAAATTCATGAGCTTGAGAATAAACTGATTTTAGCCCCTATCAATTTCTTAACTGCCTTTGGGCCCCTAGAAATTGTAGTTTCTGCCAGTCTGCACCGACTAAAATTGTAATTTAAGTTACTAAACTCTGACTTGGAGTAGGATGGAAGCCTCAACCTAGTACGGCTGCGCGACAAATCGCTCTGAGGGCCCGCAAGTGGCAAACCCTTGCATAGTCAGTTGTTTGCAATTCTTAAATTTTAAATTTCCAATCTAAGATCTAAATAGTATCACCTATTCTTTTTATGATCTGGACTCCCACGCTCCTTTGGCTGCTAGCTGGGTCTTTGCTCTGTTTGGCAGAGCTATTTCTCCCGACTGCTTTTGTCGCTTTTATGATGGGACTGAGCGCCTTCGCCGTAGCTGGATGCTCTCTAGTTCTACCTTACGTTAATTTACAAATATTTCTGTGGATGGTATTTTCGACAGTTTTTGTGCTGCTGTCCCGGCGGTTGATACCAAAAGGCAAGGCAAGGGCGATCGCAGATTCTCAGGAAGCAAAAACTTTAACAGAAATTCCCCCCGGAGAAGCCGGCCGAGTCATTTATGAGGGGAATTCTTGGCAAGCTCGCTGCGAAGACACTAACGCCGCCATCCCCCCCAACCAAAACGTAATTGTCGTGGGACGAAAAGGCACTACTCTGATAGTTTTGCCAGAACATTTATTGCATTCTTAAACAAAATGCGTAATTAATCGCAGACAATTAGTAGTTAGTTATTAGTCATTAGTCATTAGTCATTAGTCATTAGTCATTAGTCATTAGTCCACAAACAGTCAAAAGTCAAAAGTCAACATTTATAGGAGGCGACCGTGGAACAAATTTTTTTACTTGTATTTTTAGCTTTAGGCGGCTCAGCCCTCGCAGGTTCGGTCAAGATTATCAATCAGGGAAATGAAGCGTTGGTGGAAACTTTAGGTAAATACAACGGCAAGAAACTGGAACCAGGTTTGAATTTTGTCACGCCGTTTCTGGATCGTGTAGTTTACGAGCAAACAATTCGGGAAAAAGTCTTAGATATTCCTCCGCAAGCTTGTATTACCCGCGACAACGTTTCTTTCACCGTTGATGCTGTGGTTTACTGGCGCATTGTAGACTTGGAAAAAGCCTGTTACAAAGTAGAAAATCTCCAGTCAGCAATGGTAAATATGGTGCTGACTCAAATTCGCGCCGAAATGGGTCAACTGGATCTCGAACAAACCTTTACTGCTCGTTCTCAAATTAATGAAATCTTGCTCAGAGATTTAGACATTGTTACCGATCCTTGGGGAGTGAAAGTGACGCGGGTAGAATTGCGCGATATTATCCCTTCTAAAACTGTACAGGAATCGATGGAATTGCAGATGGCAGCCGATCGGCGGAAGCGGGCGGCAATTCTGACATCCGAGGGCGAACGCGAGTCAGCAGTTAACAGCGCCAAAGGTAAAGCTGAAGCGCAAGTTTTAGATGCGGAAGCGCGCCAAAAAGCGACTATTTTGGAGGCGGAAGCTCAACAAAAGGCGATCGTCCTGAAAGCTCAAGCAGAACGCCAAAGTCAGGTTTTGAAAGCTCAAGCTACTTCCGAGGCTTTGCAAATAATCGGCAAAACTCTGCAAAATGACCCCAATGCTCGGGAAGCTTTACAATTTTTGTTAGCTCAAAACTATCTGGATATGGGCTTGAAAATTGGCAGCAGCGACAGCAGCAAGGTGATGTTTATGGACCCGCGCAGCATTCCCGCTGCGCTGGAAGGAATGCGATCGATTGTTGGGGAAAGTAATAAGGCTGATTAGGCAGTTGGCAGTTGGCAGTTAGCAGTTAACTGTTGACTGTTAACTGTTGACTGTTGGTTATTTGTTATTTGTTATTTGTGAGTGCCAATGCCCAATGCCCAATGCCCAATGCCCAATGCCCAATGCCCAATGCTCAATGCCCAATTACCTATTACCAAATTTAAGATTCTTGAGCCAAAGTACACCGATCGCACAATCCGAAAAACTCCAAAGTGTGATAATAAATCTTGAAAGAATGAGATTGTTGCAGTTGGCTTTCTAAGTGGTGAACCGGGCATTCGTCGATCGTAATTGACGCGCCGCATTCGAGACAAGTTAGGTGGTGTTGATCTTGGTGGGCGGCACCGTAGAGAGACTCGCCACTAGCGAGGGTTCTGACGTGAACGAACCCCTCTCGCTTTAAACCGTCGAGGGAGCGGTAAACGGTTGCTAAGCCCATGCTTTGGTCGCTGTTACGCAGTTCTAAGTAGATATCTTGCGCTGAGAGCGATCGATTCAGGACTTTGAGCAAGTTTAAAATACGCTCCTGACTGCGGGTGTGGTTGGTTCTCATAATTTTTTTCTCGAATCTGCTGGAATCAAATTTGTCCCTATTTCTAGGCTATCTCACTTGGGGGAGTTAAATGGCGATCGGCGCGCTGCTCGGTTGTAGAATAAAATGGCGCTAACTTTCACATCACCTACCGCAACATTCCCGTGACTCAGAAATATCTTGCCCAAATCTATGTTACCCTCCGCCCTTCGGTTTTAGACCCCGCAGGCACTGCCGTACAGTCTGGTTTGCAACACATGGGATACGACAATGTTGAGCGCGTGCGTATCGGGAAATACGTTGAATTGACGCTGACTGCTGCTGGTGAGTCGGAGGCCCGCGAACAACTCGATCGCGTTTGCGACCAACTTTTGGCGAATCCAGTTATTGAAAATTATCGCTTTGATTTGACTGAAATTCCTGTTGCTGTGGAGACAGCGACGGCATAAATGCGATCGTCCCTAGGGTGTTTTTAAACCCGGAGATCCCCCCTAACCCCCCTTAATAAGGGGGGGACAAGAGGGTTCTCAAAGTCTTTGTTAAAAAGCGGGGACAAGAGCATTCAAAGTCTCTGTTAAAAACGCGGGAACTCGGAGCACTCAAAGTCCCCCTTCTTAAGGGGAATTTAGGGGGATCTAGACTTTGATACAAGCGAGAGAAACATAAGATTTTAGTCTTAAGTTGACACCTCTTCCTTCTTCCTTCTTCCTTCTTTCTTCTTCCCTCTTCCTTCTTCCCTCTTCCTTCTTTCTTCTTCCTTCAGCTTATGAAATTTGGAGTTATTGTTTTTCCGGGTTCAAATTGCGATCGCGATGTGGTGTGGGTGACTCAAGGGTTACTCCACCAACCGACGCGGATGATTTGGCACGAAGATACCGATATTTCGGATATTGATATCATTGTAATTCCCGGCGGTTTCAGTTACGGAGATTATTTGCGGTGCGGCGCGATCGCCCGTTTTTCTCCGGCGATGCGGGCTACTGCGGAACACGCGAAACAGGGCAAACTTGTACTGGGTATTTGCAACGGTTTTCAGGTGTTGACTGAAGCTGGTTTGTTGCCCGGTGCTCTGGTGCGGAATGCGGGATTGAATTTTATTTGCGATCGCGCTTCTTTGAAAGTTGTACGGGGTAATACTCGTTGGACTGCGGCTTATACTACGGGTGAAATCATCGATTTGCCGATCGCCCACGGTGAAGGCAATTATTATGCTGATGCGGATACATTAGCAGAGTTAGAAGACCACCAGCAAGTGCTGTTTCGCTACTGCACAGAGGCGGGCAAAATTAGCGATGCTGGGAATCCCAACGGTTCGTTAAATAATATTGCCGGCATTTGCAATCGGGCGGGCAATGTGTTAGGAATGATGCCGCATCCAGAACGGGCATCCGATCCGATGTTGGGCGAAACAGATGGGGTGAAATTGTTTCAAGGGTTGTTGATGGCAACTGTTGCTGCTGTTTTGTAGTTGATATTTACGACATTGTTGTAGATACCGTAGGGTGCGTCGCTTTTGTAGGGACACGGCATTGCCGTGTCCCTACTTTTCAGGGACACTCGAAAATCTCGCAGCGACGCACCCTACAAAATTAAAAATGCTAAAATGATTTGAAAGTCAATACATCGGAAAACAGTCCTATGCCTTCACCCTTTCCTGGAATGGACCCCTACTTAGAACACCCCGATTTCTGGCAGGAAACTCATCATTGGTTAATTTCTGCGATCGCGGCATCCTTAGTCCCTCAAATTCGTCCTAAATATGAGGTTGCAATTGACAAACGCATCTATGAAATTACCGATCCAAATGACAGTAACAGCGACTCCCTTTTAGTAGGTATCCCCGATGTCGCGATTAAGCGTCAATCTAATAACCCGAATATTCCTACAGGTTCAGTTGCCACTTTAACTGTAACACTTCCGACTACCGTCAAAGTGCCTGCTCCTCAAAAAATTAAACAGACTTACCTGGAAGTGCGAGAAATGGCAACGAAACAAGTTGTCACCGCCATTGAAATTCTTTCTCCTGTCAACAAACGTAGTGGAGAAGGAAGAATTACTTATCTCAAAAAACGCCAGAGTATTTTAGGTAGCTTAACCAACTTAGTCGAAATTGATTTACTACGAAAATGGGAATCTATGCCCATCCTTAACAATTCTATTCAAAGCGATTATCGGATTTTAGTCAGTCCCAGCGATCGCCGTCCGTTTGCCGAACTTTATGCTTTTAATCTCCGCGATTCTCTACCTATATTTCCGCTTCCCTTGCGCGAGGAAGATGTAGAACCTATTGTTAATTTACCAGAATTATTTGCAGGTATTTACGATCGCGCTGGCTATGATTATCGGATCGATTACAATCGAGAACCCGTACCGTCTCTATCGGAAGAAGATCGGGTTTGGGCAACCCAACTTTTGCAAGAAAAAGAACTTCCAGATAATTAATTATATTTTACTTTATATCCTAGGGTTAGTCGCGATCGACAATCTCTAAATTAACTAGAAAATCTCCCAGCGACGCACCATACAAATATCTCGCATCTTAGCTATGATAATTCACGCAATATTGTTTCTATCGTCACATCTGGCAGACCAAGCAACTGAGCGATTTTGCAGGGTTCGATACCTTGACTGTGCAATTTGCAAACGACATCAGCTACATCAATTTCGAGCCGTTCGATCTGAGTTGTGAATCTGGATTCAGTGGCGTATTTGTTGTCAGATTTGCTAGGCCCAGAAAGACAGGGGTTGAGGTTGAGGGTGTGGACGTATTCGACGTATTGATGAATATAATCTCTGCCGAAGTTTGAAGTATTGCTAATATTTCTGCGATCGCAAGCAGCTTTGAGATTGCCTTTTTGCATATCTTCATCCATAACTACCGAGAGAGTTTTGAGCAACTTGTAGCCGACTTCTCGGACATATTTGGTGGTGTAGCGGGTGTCACGAGCGATCGTTTCGTAGGTTTTACCATCATACATTCCCTGAAACAGTAGTCGTTGCAGCGTGTTGAGATGTTTGCCAGTTTTCTCAAAGATCAGGGAATCAACTAATGTCAGCAGTTCGTTTTCGTCAGGGACGGCTTGCAACGGGCGATCGTCGTTGGGCTGCATGGGCTGAGTGAATGCCAAATAAATTGTGTGAAACTTCGGGCTTTTTCAGTCTTTTTCGGGCTTTTTTGGTCAAGACATAAGTGAGACAGATGAGGTAGATTCTGAATCAGTTTATTTGCACCAACACGAAGTGAGCGACACAATGCCTGACAATTTAGCTCTGCTGGACAAAAGCGATGAAATACTGAACAGTAATAGCGGGGAGAGTCAAGAGGATTGCGGCTGTCCCTTCAAAAAAGCCGCGACTCAAGAGGCGGTATCGAATGCTCAGAATGTTCAGGGTATCCTCAACCGGGCGGGCAACGATACGCTAGAAGGCTCTGTCACGCAAGACTTTTTGAATGGTAACACAGGAAACGACTTTCTCTCCAGTAGTGCTGATGGCGATATCGGGCGATCGGCTTCTCAAGTCAGCAGTGGCTCACTTTCGAGCGATGGTAGTGCTTACATTTTAACTGAGGGAAGCGACACATTTACGATCGCGATCGGCTTGCTCGATACTCTCTTGGGCGGTTTGCGGGGTTTAGGCGGTGCGGATTCGATTACTGGCTCAGAATCTGGAGATGTCGTTTATGGCGACGAAGGAAATGACCGAATTGAGGGCCTCGGTGGTGCTGATTTGCTCTACGGCGGCTTGGGAAACGATTTTCTGAGTGGCGGTGCGGGCCAAAATGGTCTGCTTGGCGGTGATGGTGCAGACACCTTGCAGGGTGGTGAAAGTGCTGATGGTGTCAACGGAAATGCAGGTGATGACGTAATCTTCGGTGCAGGCGGAGACGACTTTTTGCGGGGTGGTCGCGGTAACGATATTGTCAATGGGGAAGATGGCGATGACTTCCTGATTGGCGATTTTGGCAATGATACTTTGACTGGTGGTGCGGGTCAAGATGTGTTTTTTCTGCGTTATGAACAGTCTTTAGGATCTCCTACTTTTGACTTAATCACCGACTTTCAAAGAACAATTGATTTTATCGGACTTAGTACAAATCTTCGGGAATCCGATATTGTTTTGGAGTCGAAAGTGCAGCCGTCTGGTGGTTCTGCTGTGGATATTAAGGTGGCTGCAACAGGGTCATTGTTAGGTACTGTTTTGGAAGTGACTCCGGACGATTTAAAAGGTCGTTTTAGACCTTATGATGTCGAACCAGAACGTCCTGAAGATAGAGTCACAATTGATTTACCGGAAGTTAAAAAACTATCTGACACAAGATTCCAGATGGAGTTTCCGGCGAGTGATGGTAGCAAATATACAGTAGTTTTTCAAGATGATGCTGACGGACGTTTCGTAGAATCAGTTATATTTGTACCCAATCCTACAACAGGTGTTCGTGGTAGTACAACGCGCTTGAGTCGAGATGGTACAAGCGCGGATGTCACTCTTGAAGGCTCTAATGAAACTGTACGAGTTGAGTCTCGCCAGAAGGCTGAAAATGGAAACCAAGAGGAAGGTGTAATATCGCGGATCAAAGATGGTCAGATTTTTGACACTGTAACTGTTCCTCTGCCAATTGAGCCGACCGTACCTACTAATCCTGAGCCACCAGTTACTCCTCCGACCGTTGGCGAGCCAGATTTTGCGAAAGATTGTGAGTCAGTTAAAGAATTTTGTGAAGGAACTAGCAAAGTGGCTAAAGTGGTTGATTTTGCTGCTGATGCTTTAGTGCTTGGTGGTTTATTGTTTGCTGCACCTTCTCTGGGAACTAGCGCCTCACTTGACGTTATTGGACTAGGATTGAAAGGAGTATCAACGGCGTTGAAAGTCGTTGACTACAGTTGCAAACTTCTTACAGGTAGCGATAAAGACCTTGGTGATGCGATCATTGATGAAGTGAGTGGAATAGGAGTTGAGAAAATTCTCAAATCAGCAGGACTTGCAGAAGACTTAGAAAAAGCTGTAGGAGGTACTTTAGATTTATCTTCATCTACTAAGGATCTCACTGATTCATTTTTTGGGGAAGAGGAGCCGACAGAACCTTCTAAAACCAACTTTTTGCCTCAGATCCGAAAGTTTCTTGCTGATAAGACGGGTATTCCATTTGACTTTTGCGATCGACCTTCTACTACTCCTGAACCAGCACCAACTTGTTTGCCTGGAGGAGGTTCATCCATTAAAGTAGAACTCATCCCTGACTCCATCCCCTATGGGAGCGTGTCACTTTTGCGATGAGTATAAATACTCGTGAACCCAGAATGACTTTTTTATCGATCATCAGTATAAT
>NZ_JAUBSF010000155.1:0-7060 GCF_036704615.1 Microcoleus sp. K4-B3 | reverse complement strand
TTTACTAGGCATTGACTTTTCATAAATATGGTTATATTGTATAATACAATATGCGTTTTAAATGCACAACAGCTTATTGCAAGTGCATCGTACTAAATCCGTTGCGATCGCGTAGCGTGCCGGAGGCATATCGCTCACCTATTTTTGGCTATAGGACAAGCAAGATCGGGTTTTTTTGGGCGGATGTTGGTATAAATAGTTCTCCTATTATTAATTTCTGAAGTTCAGCAATTTGTGGCATCCCTCCAGGTAGGTAAATTAGTCAGAGCATCGCAGTCGAATAGTCTCTCTAGAGGATTACGGCAGGATGCGATTTGCTCGAATTCTTGTTAGTTATGATATTGCTTTCTGTTAAGCGCGATCGCTCTTGCTAAAACCACCGCCGCTACTGTCACGGCAATAAGCTCGATACACTAAGGTTTGTGGATTTTTGTACCTCCTAGCTAAAGGAATATTTGCAACTCGATTTCTCGCTCTCTGCGAAATTTTCCGATGACCGAAAGTAATTAGGTTCGGGGCCCCCGGATTCATCCGTGGAGTCGATTCTAAAATCTAAAATCTAAAATCTAAAATCTAAAATCTAAAATCGATTGACAGGGAGCAAGTTCTTTATTTAACCGATCGGGATCTACTACAAAAGAGCCGCACCCTACCATCTAAAAGCGGATTTGGTAATCTGTACTAAAATTATATGTAAATCAGAATAATACGAGTTCACAATTTTGGCTTCCCATCTCAAATCTAAAATTTCAAATGGTATGAATCATCAATCTTGGTTGAAACAGCTAAAAAAACATCGAGCGATCGCCGTTATCCGTTCTTCAGAAAAAGAACTCGCTTGGCACATGGCCTCATCGTTAGCCGCAGGAGGAATGCAGTAGTTGGGGTTATTCTGGGATTGTCCGAGAATAACCCCGATTTTTTTGTGGGAAAGAGTGCGATCGCACCCATTCACCTTTCGTAAACTTCTCGCCGATGACGCACTTTACTGATGTCGATCGTGCGACTGTCGTCATCAATGGTGTATATTACCCTGTAATCGCCAACCCGAATTCGCCAACCGTTTGTCTCCCCCTTTAACTTGATACAGCCCGGAGGACGTGGCACACTTCCTAAAGCATTTATCTGGGGATAAATACGACTGCTGATTTCAACGGGCAGAGCATCCAGGTCTTTTTGAGCCGAACGTGCAGTAATTACCAGGTAATCAGACATTCAATTTATTTTTTTCCTGAAGCTGTCGTTGAACTTCTTCCCAAGGAACTCTTGGTTCATCTTTTCTAGATTCAATAATTATGCCATCGTAAACATCCTCCCAGAGTTCGCCGTGCTTCTCGAAGTCGAGCAGCACCGCAATTTTTTCGCCTTCAGAATCAACTAAAAACTGAAAGTCGATCGGTTCGCCGCATTCAGCCAGCACGTCTGCCCAAAATGCGCTGTGTTCTTTGAGGTCAACAATTGCAGCGGTTTTGTTGCCTAGATTGTCAGTTAAAAATTGAACGCCCCGCATAGTGTAGTTTGGCATATATCGGAGTGAGTAATGTGTATTAAAATTATATGCGAGTCAGAATTATCTGAGTGTCAAATTTGCGATCGTTACCAATTTAAAATCCTTCGACGCTCGCGCTCACGCCGCAGTCTAAAATCTCAAATCTAAAATTTCAAATGGTATGAATCATCAATCTTGGTTGAAACAGCTAAAAAAACATCGAGCGATCGCAGTCATCCGTTCTTCAGAAAAAGAACTCGCTAGGCAGATGGCAAAAGCGGTAGCAGCGGGCGGGATTCAATTTATTGAAATTACTTGGAACACCCACAAAGCCGCTGAATTAATTGCCCAACTCCGCTCGGAATTCCCTACTTTTAGTATTGGCACCGGCACTTTATTAAACTTAGAACAGTTGCAGCAAGCAATAGACTGCGGCGCTCAATTTATGTTTACTCCCCACACCGATTTAACTATGATTAAAACAGCAGTTGAGGCCGGAGTGCCGATCGTCCCCGGTGCTTTTTCTCCTACGGAAATTGTGACCGCGTGGCAAGCAGGCGCTACCTGCGTTAAAGTGTTTCCCATATCGGCTTTGGGAGGCGCCGCCTACCTGAAAAGCCTGCAAGGCCCCTTGGGACACATTCCTTTAATTCCCACTGGCGGGGTGACGCTGGAAAATGCCAAAGTATTTATTGACGCCGGGGCGATCGCCGTTGGTTTAGCCGGAGACTTATTTCCTAAACACTTAGTGGAAAATAGAGATTGGCGGGCGATCGTCCAAATTGCCCAAACTCTCGCCCAAAACTTAACAACTTGTTAAGCCCTCTTTCCAATCTCGAATCTAAAATCTAAGATCTAAAATAGTACAACTCAATCTAAAATCTATAACCTAAAATCTAAAATAGTACGAGGTGTGAGAAATGAACAGCATTATCAACTCAATTTACTTCCGCCGCGCTGGAACTTTCTGTGCCGGCTGCGCCCTAACAGTTGCTGCATTCTGCGGCGGTTCAATTCCTGCAATTGCCGGCGAACAGCACAACACAATTGCCAATAAAATTATGCAGTTGCAGCAATCCAGCCAGCGCTGGATTGAAATTGATTTGTCAAGACAAAGGCTAATAGCTTGGGAAGGAAATACAGCAGTTTACGCGGTGGTTATTTCCAGCGGCAAATCATCGACTCCCACCCGCACGGGAACCTTTGCCGTTCAAACCAAATACCGCGTTGCTAGGATGACTGGGCCGGACTACGACGTGCCGGACGTTCCCTATACAATGTATTATGACGGCGGCAATGCAATTCACGGCGCTTACTGGCACAATTTGTTTGGCAATCCCGTTACTCACGGCTGCACAAATGTAGCTGTAAATCACGCTAAATGGCTGTTCACTTGGGCCTCGGTGGGAACACCTGTGGTGGTGCACAAATCTGAGATTTAAGAGTTATATCCGCGTTATATCCCCGACTTCGTAAAGAAGTCAGGGAGCGGGCTATTATTATTTTTAGGTGCTTACTTCACTGCTGCTTTCAAACACAATCCCAATTGTACCAAACATCACTAAAGTCTAAGTTAATAAGTTCTGATTTAGAAATAAAAAAGTTACATACGCCGCCGTCTCCCCACAGAATATGCACCGAATCATCATCAGAGGAATCCATTTGCAATAAAAGAATATTTTGATCTGTATCACTATCGGGATTATTACCGCATCTTGGGTCGCATTGTGCAAAATCAGGATAACCGCTTATTTTATGACCGAAGGGACGAGATATTTGTAAATATTGCTCCTCAATTCGATAGTTATTGGTCAATAATTCATAACAATCTTCTCCTAAAAGTTGACTGCATTGGTAGTCAGCAATACTAATCGGTCTATATTTCTTAGTAAATTGCAAGCCGTAACATCCATAAACAGGAAAGTATTCTGGTTCTGGCAAAAAATCATAATTGATGATCGGGTTTTCTAAACTCAAGTCTGGTTCATGAAAATATAATACTTGAGAACACTGTGGAAGTTGCTCTGAACCAATACCATATCCGCTATCGTCTCCAATATAAAACTGTAAAATCCCTCGCTCTGGAAAACCATCTAAAGGCGGTACTTCAGAAAAGTTGATTTGTGCTAGCAAGAATAAATATTTACCGTCAGGAGTTTTTGGATACTCAAAGCCTTTAGGTAAATAGGGCAATCCCCCAAATTTACTTTTCCACAAATTAAGCCTATCGTTATTCTGGATTTTAATTTCAATGTAAGGTTTAATGGTAGCTTCGATTCGGTCGCGATACTTTTCTAGTTCTGGAGAGAGTGGAAATTCTAGTTTACAGTTCATCTGCTTTTAACAATTTGTTTTGAACGCAATCTGTAGGGTGCGCCGAAGCGCACGTTACCTGTAAAGCCTATTCCTAACTTAGCTGCACCACTGGTTTATCCTCTAACAAAGTTTCATTTGTCAGCAAATCTTCCACGGTAATGCGTAAAAAGCGCTGTTCGTCAACGCGAAACAAAATTTTGACGCGATCGCTCCCGGGATACCCTGGCGGCGTCAATTGCGCGATACTGCGTGATCCGTCTTTGTCATTTAGCGGCTGTACCGATCTTTGACCCGCGAGTTGGCGAGTAATTAGCCTGTCGCCATCAAAATATATCTCCGTGCCGCCAGTTTCCGCTCCCAATTCGCCGACAATTAATTCTATACTTCGTTGATTTTCTAAAGAAGCTCCCAAGACTAATTCTACCGGTTCGCTCATCGGATAAGACTGCCCGGATTTAATTAAACTGTGCCAACTGTGGCAATTTTCGCGGCGGTTCCAGTAGCGAATGCCGTAACTGTGATAGAGAAAATCTTTGATTTCTATGCCTTGACTCAGTTGCAGAGCACCTTGGGCGATCGCCTCAAAGGGTTTGTCGCAGCGAATTTTTGCAGGCTCGAAATATTGCTGCACCCAACGCTGCACAGCGGGAATTTGTACAGTACCGCCAACTAGCAAAACTGCATTGATGTCGCCAATTTCTAAGCCTTGGCGCCGCGCTTGCTGCAATACTTGATTCATGCACTCGTCGAGGTTGTCAAAAAACTGATGTTCGGCGAGGATAGATTCAAAGCGAGATCGATCTAATTCTAATTCGTAACTCTCAAAATTTTCGTCATCAAAATAAACCTCAACTGCCTGATTCACCAAAGACAACTGAATCTTTAACCGTTCTGCTAATCTGGTTGTTATCGGAGATTTGGCCAGCCCTTTTGTTTTAAAAAAATATTCAACCAACCAATTATCAATATCAGAACCGCCTAAATTTTGTCCGGCTTTAGCCAAAACCCGGGCAACTTTTGCCTTTTGCGCTGAAGATTCAGCTAATAACTTTTCGCCCCACTTGAGAATAAAACCGAGGGGCTTTTTGTCGGAGGAAGCGTCCAAACGCACTACAGAAAGATCGAGAGTTCCGCCGCCGAAATCAATGACTAACAGAATTTCGCGATCGGCTAAACCATAACCCAAAGCAGCCGCCGTAGGTTCGTCCAATATCCGCACCTGTTCTACTTGCAGAGATTCAGAAACTTTGCCCAACCAATGGCGGTAAGCTTCAAAACTATCTACTGGCACAGTAAAAATCAAAGAATCTACGGGCAAGGGCAGTTCGCGAATTGAGTTCACAATTTGGCTCAAATACCACTCACCTACTCGTTCAAAAGTAATAAGTTGCCCGTCAAGTTCCGGCACAAAACCCTGAACAGAAGTGCCAATTCCCCGCTTAAAATTGCGGAAAAACCGAGAATCTCCACTCAAATCAAGGCCTCTATCGCGGACTTGCTGACCGAGTATTACTTTATTTGCCGCAGCGTCCTCAACGTAGAGTAAACTGGGAATTAGGGGCGGGTTTTGAGCCGAGATTGCCGACAATCCCGGTAATTTCAAAGTTTCGGGCTGCTGGAGGGCTTGATTCCAGCGAGCGACGACGGTGTTGCTAGTTCCAAAATCAATTGCGATCGTCATTCAGCCAAAATACACAGCTACTAGGGATTAGATTATATTATGGTATTTGGAGCGGCAAATACAAACATAATATTATGACTCAATCCACTTTCTTTGAAACCGAGAACGAAGAGCCTGTACAGGGAATTACTGAAATTGCAGTATGCGGCTACAAGTCTATTTACGATGAGTGTCAGATTGAAGTGCGATCGCTGACAATTCTAGCCGGTGCCAACAGTTCTGGTAAGTCTAGCATCATGCAGCCACTATTGCTGATGAAGCAAACGCTAGAAGCCCCTTACGACCCCGGTGGTTTGAAACTTGACGGGCCTAATGTTAAATTTACATCAGCAGAACAGGTATTGTCTAAACTCTCTCCAGAAAAAGACAGGGATGAGTTTTCTCTCAGGCTGAATATAGATACCGATAATTTTTTGCTCAACTTATTTAGAAAGCAGCCAAAGCACGGAATTAAAGTTGTTAGAGCGACTTACTGTATTCCTTATGAGGGGGGTGAATTTATTACTATTTTTCCAGGAATGCAGCATCAAGATTTGGTGAAAATTATTCCTGAATATTTGGCTGAAAATTACAATTTATTGTTAGATAATATCGAGGAAAAACCGCCACTATGGAGTGTGAGTAATGTCCGATGTTTTCTAGATTTGCAACTTGGCGACAGCCAGTTTGATTCATCCTATTTGCCAATGAATTTCCCCAAACATATTCGCCGCATCGTCCACGTTCCGGGGTTGAGAGGCAATCCAGAACGCACCTACAATACCGCAGGAGTTGGCAGTGAATTTCCGGGCTTTTTTGAAAATTATGTTGCTAGTATAGTTAATTACTGGCAAGAAACAAAAGACGAGCGACTGATAAAATTGGGTCAAGCTTTGGAGTTATTAGGACTTAACTGGAAAGTTGAAGCCAGACAGATTAATGACGTACAAATTGAACTGCTAGTAGGTCGTTTATCCCGCCGCAACGGGAGTGCAAGCGATACTGTTAGTATTGCTGATGTTGGCTTGGGAGTATCGCAAACGTTGCCTGTTTTAGTTGCCTTGCTTGTAGCAGAACCAGGACAATTAGTTTATCTAGAACAGCCGGAAATTCACTTGCATCCTCGCGCTCAAGTTGCTTTAGCACAAATCTTAGTGGATGCTGCAAATAGAGGTGTGCGTGTTGTTCTAGAAACTCACAGCGAATTGCTGCTTTTAGCAGTTCAATCGTTAGTTGCCGAGGGTAAAATATTACCGGATTTAGTAAAACTTCACTGGTTTAAACGGCGCGACGATGGTGTTACAGAAGTCAGCAGTGCCGATTTAGACGAGACGGGAGCTTTTGGAGATTGGCCTGAAGATTTGGGCGATGTTTCTTTGCATCTAGAAAACCGCTATTTGGATGCAGCAGAAGCTGTTTTGTGGAAGCGTTAACATGGCAGATAAAGTTTCTAAACGCCTGGTAATAGATGCTTCTGTTGCGCGTGCTGCTGGTGGAGAAGATGCAACCTATCCCATATCATTGGTAACAAGTTAGAAGGGAGTAGATTTTGTCAATACCTCTTGGGATAGAAATATTATGGAATAATAATGATA
>NZ_JAUBSF010000016.1:0-103646 GCF_036704615.1 Microcoleus sp. K4-B3 | reverse complement strand
CTTTCGTTGACTCCAAGGATGGACGACGCTTCTTTGGGTGGGACGTACCTGACAATAGCTTTTTCCTCAACTCTTGTTCTATTATAGCATATTGTCCGGTGATGTCCGGCTAATTTTTTATTGAGTTAGCACTCCTGCAAAGGCAGTACAATTACCGCCGAGGCCAGAAGTAATCGCGCAAGTATTAGTTTTTAGCATTCCCTCATAGGTATCAGCACCGGTGCCGGAGCCTCCCAACTCGTCGCTGTAAAGTTGCTTGTCCGAAATTTTGACATTTGCCTCCCTCGCCACAGTCTCCATCAACTTATGATTAGTTGTGGTTTCGACAAAAATTGTCGGCACTCCTGCAGTCTTCATTTCTGAGGACAATTCCGCAATTCTTGCTGCGGTGGGCTGTTCCTCTGTCGTCACACCCTGCAAAACTCCTGCAATTTCCAAACCATAAGCATCGGCATAGTAAGTCAGAGCATCGTGAGTTGTTACTAACTTGCGTTTTTGGGCTGGAATAGTCGCAATTTGAGATTTTATCCAAGTATCTATTTTTTGCAACTCATCTGTTAAGCTTGCTGCATTTTTGGTATAAAGTTGAGCATTGCTGGGGGAAACTTTGCTCAATTCATCCCGAATTGTTTCTACCATACGGATGCCATTTTGAGGGTTATGCCAAACGTGAGGGTCAGGAATTTTTTCGCCTTCTGCGTGGGATTTGTTTTCCGCTTTCTCTTCGCCGTGTTCGTGCTCGTGTTCGCCCATCAGCGGTTTGGGAACTGCGAGTTCGTGTACGGCGATTTTGGGCGCGGAATTACTGCTGGATTCAATTAACTTAATGATGCTGGGTTCGTGGTTGTAGCCGCCGTATAAAATCAGATTTGCTGTTTCAATCGCTTTGCGGTCTTCCGGCTTGGTTTGATAGGCGTGGGGGTCTTCTCCCGGCTCGATCAGACAGATGATGTCGATCGAACTTTGAGCAATTTCTTTTGTTATGTCGCAGATAACGCCAGTCGTGGCGACGACTTTGGGCAAGTTGGCGGCGGGACTCTCTGGCGTCGGATTGCTTGTGTTCTGTCCTCCACTGCACCCAACCACTCCGCAGCCGATCGCCAAAACAGCCGCACCGCAAAATCTCCCGGTTTTTCCAGGCAACTTCTTTAACATTTTTACCTTTGGAACGATAATCGTTATTGCTTTTTCGAGTTATCCTATTCTAGTAGGTACGAACAAGAATCGTTCTCAAAATCTCGAATTATGTTAGAAGTGCAAGACTTGGCTGTCAATTATCGCGGAATTTCGGCCCTCAACAGCGTGAATTTCCATTTAGAATCCGGGCAATTAACCGGTGTGTTCGGCCCCAACGGCGCGGGGAAAAGCACGATGGTGAAAGCGATGCTGGGATTGATCCCGGCCTGTCGGGGTTTGGTGAAATATCAGGGGCGGCTGCTGAAGCAACAGTTGTCGCGGGTGGCTTATGTGCCGCAGCGATCGCAAATTGACTGGGATTATCCGATTACGGTGTGGAATGCGGTGATGATGGCGCGAACTGTCCAGACTGGTTGGTTTCGCAGTCCCTCGAAGCAGTCGCAAGAATTGGTGAAAGCTGCTTTGCTGCGGGTGGGAATGTGGGATTTGCGCGATCGGCAAATTGGCGAACTGTCTGGCGGACAGCAGCAGCGGATTTTTTTAGCAAGGTCGATCGCCCAACAAGCCGATTTATTCTTTTTCGACGAGCCATTTAACGCGATCGACAAAGCAACAGAAGAGATTATTTTCGATATTTTTGCCGAACTCAAAGCGGAAAATAAAACATTGCTAGTAATCAGCCACGATTTAGGCGAAACTTTAAAACAGTACGACAATTTATTATTGCTCAACAAGCAGTTAATTGCGACTGGTTCCTGCCGGGAAGTGCTCACAGCCGCTAATATTCAAAAAGCCTATGGATACGATTTAAGTTTAGTTGCTGCCTAAGCAAAAAAAGATTTATCTTTAAAGCTGATTGTGGCACGGGCGTCCCGCCTGTGCAGTTGATTGTGCTTTAAAAAATCCTATTATTGATGTAATTCAATGTTAAACCTACTAATTGAGCCACTACAATTCGAGTTCATGCGAAATGCGATCGCCGTCGGAATTTTGCTAGGAATTCTCTGCGCCGTGGTTGGCTCCTACTTAATTGTACAGCAAATGGGAATGATGGTTGACATGATAGCCCATTCAGTATTAGCAGGATTGCCAGTAGCTTTTTCTTTAGGTTTCAATATTTCGATCGGCGCCTTTATATCGGGAATTATCAGCGCCGTGATTATGGCGTGGATTCAATCGCAATCACGCCTAAAAATTGATGCAGTCATGGCCTTAATTTTATCTACATTTTTAGCAATTAGCATCACCTTGATTAGCCTGTTGCGGACCACCAAATTAGACTTAGACGGGTTTTTGTTTGGGAATATCTTGTCAGTTGCGCCTGCTGACGTGCAGCAGACTTTTGTCATTACTTTGATTATTTTGGCGACGGTTAAAATGTTTTATAAAGAACTGCTATTTTATACTTTTGACCCTCTGGGGGCGCAAGCGTCCGGTTTGCCTGTAAACTGGATTTATTTCGGGATGATTTCGGCGATTACGCTGACGATTGTTGCGAGTTTGCAAACTGTAGGGGCGCTGTTAGTAATTTCGCTATTAATCGGGCCGGGAATTACGGCGTATTTGTTGGTAAAAGAGCTGCATTTTATGATGGGATTGGGAGCAATTATTGGGATTACAGCTAGCGTGACTGGTATGTATTTCAGCTATTATTTGAATATGCCCTCTGGGGCGGCAATTGTATTAGTTGTTTTTGGGTTATTTTTACTAGCTTTGCTGTTCAGTCCCAGTCAAGGGATTTTGACAAGAAAGAGAGGATAACAGTCCTGGACGCACTCTATCTGTTGTAAGTTTTTTACGCTTACTTACGCAAAAAGTAATTTAACGCCCTACTTATAACAGCTTGCTCAGCCCGAAATCTTTGCCACCCATAGATTGTGACCAAACCAGCAATTCACCTCCACAGCCCCCAGCGGCAAGAAACTGGCCTTCGGGATGCCATGCGAGACAGGAAAAACCGCCCTCTGCACCTTCTAGAATTTGCAGCAATTGTTCTGCTTCGTACCACAAACAAACTTGACCGTCTGCGGCTGCGGAAGCTAATAAAAATGTGCTAGGTTGAAAGGCGATCGCATTTACCACTTTTTCATGCACCTCTAATCCCCAGGAATCCCAACCGATACTTTCATCAGCGTGTTTTTCCCACACTGAAATACCTTCAGAACTTGCAGCAGCTAACAAAGGCGCACCCAAAGAATTAGTTTTATCCGACCAAGCTAACTCCCGAACTTTCCCCGGAAAACCCTGCATTACCCAGGGTTCAAAATTGCCCCATTCATTAACAATGAGAGTATTGTCCATATTGCCACAACCTAAATATTCCCCTTGTGGCGACCAAGCAATTGCACCTGTTGCAGAGGGTACTGATAAAATTTCCGGGTCTTCGTCCCAGTCTTCGCCATGCCAAACTTTGACACCTTGATAGCCGCTAACTGCCAGATATTGAACCATAGGATGCCATGCTAAATCGAGGATAGATGAGGAGTCGAAATTCAGCGTTACTTCAACAACATTATCCTCAGCATTCCATACTTGAACGTACCGGCCCATACTGAAAGCTAACTGGTTGCAGTTGGGACTCCAAGCTAACTTATCAACCCAGACGCGCTGGTTATCCAAATCAGCAATTAATTCTCCAGAATTAACGCGCCAAATTCGCACTTTTCCATCTTGTCCGCCAGCAGCTAGGAATTGACTGTCGCGGGAAAAAGACAAGCAATCGGCTGATTTACCCGTGGCAGTTTGTAGCGTTTGCAAGGACAATTCATTAACTGCCGCTACTGCCGCCAGCATCACTTCGCCCGCAGCAGAACAGACTGCTAAAGTTGTACCATCCGGCGACCAAGTAACAGCAGTTACGTAGTCAGACAGCATTGCTTTGGCGTGAAATTGCAGGGTTAGTTCACTTTTATTTGTCTTTTTGTTATCCATATTTATTGAATCTGAGATGTTGCACTATTTTTAAGAACGGGCAAGATGCCCGTTCCACAAAAGATGAAGTTTATTCTTGTGGAACAGGCATCTTGCCTGTTCCTAAAAAGCTGATTAAAAATACTTCAAGATTTCAGTTAAACCAAACATTTACGGAAATCCTCTCGCAATTGATTTTCGTTTAAGTTGCGGCCGATGAATACGAGTTCATTTTTCGGAGTTTCAGTGACTTTCCAAGGTCGATCCGGCCGGCCATCAAACACCATGTGTACTCCTTGGAAAACAAATCGCTTGTTGTCTCCGGCGACATTCAAAATGCCTTTTGTCCGAAAGATATTCGGCCCTTGAGTCCGCAACAATTCCTCAATCCAATCGCTGAATTTGTTGCCGTCAATAGCGCCGGATTCTACTATTGCTACGGAAGTAACTGTTTCGTCGTGTTCGTGAGTGTGTTCGCCCAAAAAGTCTGGTTCGATTTCTAATGCCCGGTTCAAATCAAATGCTTTAACGCCCAACAAAGCATCCATCTCCAATTCAGCGTTGCGGGTGCGGTGAATTTTTGCCATTGCATTCATGACGCGAATTCGCTTTTCTAATTCTGCCAATTCTTCCTCCGTCACTAAATCTGTTTTGTTGAGTAAAACTACATCTGCAAAGGCAATTTGTTCTTGAGCTTCGTCTGCGTCCCAGTGCTGCCAGATGTGCTTGGCATCAACTACCGTGACAACTGCATCTAGGAGCAATTTTTCCCGCATATCTTCGTCTACAAAAAATGTTTGAATTACGGGTGCGGGGTCGGCTAAACCTGTGGTTTCGATGACTATGTGGTCGAATTTGTCTCGCCGCTTCATCAAGTTGCCGATAATCCGAATTAAATCGCCTCGGACTGTACAGCAAATGCAGCCGTTGTTCATCTCAAAAATTTCTTCGTCGGCATCTATTATGAGTTGGTTGTCGATGCCTACTTCGCCAAATTCGTTGACGATAACTGCAACTTTTTTGCCGTGTTCTTGTGTTAAAATGCGGTTCAGTAGCGTAGTTTTGCCTGCACCGAGATAACCCGTGAGAACGGTAACAGGAACTGATTCGATCGCCCCAGCAGTCACCATACTTGACCTCGATTTTTGTACAATGATAACCATTATCGCTATTGTACACCAGACTTGCTGGCAGCCGTCACAATATTAAATAATGTTAATAAATTGTTCGTGAGAGCTTGGAGGGGCGAGTTTTACCAATAATATTTGCTGCAATTCAAAATATCGATAAACCCGCCCCTCTCAGATGACAATTAGTTGTTAATTATAGCTGCAATTCGATCGCGCTCTAACTCTCGACCGATCAGCACTAATTTGGTTTGGCGGAGTTCAGAAGGTTGCCAAGGACGATCGTAAAAATATTCTATCCGCGAACCCACACCTTGCAACACCATCCTCATCGGTTTCTTGGGAACCGCCACAAACCCTTTAATCCGATAGATTTCCTCCTGCTGCATCAAGGATTGCAGTTTTTTCACCAAAGCTTCAGGTTCAAATTCGCGATCGGCAATAAAGTAAGTCGAGTTAATATCATCATCGTGTTCGTGTTCCTCCTCAGCATCGTGGTGACTCGGGCGAGACTCCAAATCATCCTCAACCGCCGCATTAAATCCCAATAGCACATCAGGGTTAATTTCGCCACCTTTGCAGGGCACAATTTTCACACTCGGACGCAACTCTTGCTGCAACCAGCTTTGGACTTTCTGGTGAGTTTCCGCATCTACGCGATCGACCTTCGTTAAAAGTACCATATCGGCACAGGCTAACTGGTCTTCAAACAATTCCTCGATCGGAGTTTCGTGATCTAAACTAGAATCAGCTTGCCGCTGTGCCATCAAAGCATCGATATCACCGACAAAAGTACCGCTAGCAATAGCTTCGCAATCGACAACAGCAACCACACCGTCTACAGTAGCACCCGTGCGAATTTCCGGCCAGCGAAAAGCTTGAATTAAAGGTTTAGGAAGTGCGAGGCCAGAAGTCTCAATTAAGATACAATCAATTTGTTCTCGGCGCTTCAACAATTCCTGCATAGTCGGCAAGAATTCCTCTTGAACAGTGCAGCAAAGACAACCATTTGTTAGTTCAACAATATTGCTGCTGACATTTTCTTCTTCGTCGCAAACTTGGCAATCGCGCAGCAGTTCTCCGTCAATTCCGATTTCGCCAAATTCGTTAACCAGAACAGCAATGCGGCGACCTTGATTATTTTGCAATAAGTTGCGAATTAAGGTAGTTTTGCCGCTACCGAGAAAACCAGTGATGACAGTAACAGGAATTTTGTGCATTGATAATTTTCTGCTTATTTAGTGGTGAGATATCTCGTTCCCAAGCTCTGCCTGGGAATGCCGATCAAGAGGCTCTGCCTCGCTGGAATAAAGGAGCGCTTTTAATACGAGGCAGAGCCTCTGCGTATGCGTTACCAGGCAAAGCCTGGGAACGAGAAGGAAAAAACTAAAGTCCCTCCTACAAACCTATCTAATTTGCCAGCGGAGGAATCTTTGCTAAAACACCTTTTTTCAGAGCTTCAGGACGCTCAGACCAAGGCAACAAACCGTCTGGTTTAGCATAGTATTGACCCGCACATTCGAGTACAGCTTCCGCAGTTTTTGACTCATTTGCGGGTAAATCGCCAAACAGATAAGTGTACTTTCCAACAGCAGCAAAAGACACCGCACAAGAGTGACTGCAAGCACTCATGCACTCAACCTCTTGAATCTCAAATTTATCAGAAAACTCCCAATCTTTAGCGAGTTGCGACAAATTTTCCATGAATTGTTGACCGCCGCTTTTACCTTCGCGCTTGCCGTTTTTCCAAACACTAGCGCAAGCAGTGCAAACAAATAGACTGTGCTTTGTGCGTACAGCCGCATTAATTCCATCCATCATCCGTACCTCGCAGATGCGTTCAAAAGTGATTTAGATATCGGCGGGCATTCTGACTTGAGAAACCACAACGGTTTCATTACAGTTGCGGGACAGCGCCGGACTTGCACCGAACTTTCCCCGTTTCCTCTAACGGCTGCTCCCCGCTAGAACCGATCGCGAAGTCACATCATACCGCACTTGCCGTCAATCGATTTTAGATTTTAGATTTTAGATTGGAGAAAGCGACCCCAGGGATAAATCTGGGTACTTGTTTAGTAGTTTGTAGGGTGTGGCATCGGCACCTTACAAATTACAAATTATGCAGTTTCGTGCTGTTTGTGCCAAGCAGGATGCCACAGCAATTCAGCTGTCGATCGCTTCTCGACCATTTCAGGAGTAATCATACAGTGAGCCACATCCTTGCGAGAAGGCAACTCGTACATCACATCGAGCATTAACTCCTCTAAAATGCTGCGGAGAGCTCTCGCGCCGGTTTTGCGGCGGTAGGCCTCCTGGGCGATCGCCCGCAGCGCTTCCGGCTGGAATTCCAATTCCACGCTGTCCATCTTCAACAGCTTTTGATACTGCTTCACCAGCGCATTCCGGGGCTCGGTCAATATCTGCATCAAAGCGGCTTCATCCAGCGGCGAAATCACCGTTACCACCGGTATCCGCCCCACAAACTCAGGAATCAAACCAAACTTGACTAAATCGTCCGGCTGTACCTGCTGCAAAATATCAGCGGCCCGCTTGTCTTTGGCCGGCAAAGTCGAGTTGCTGTCGCTTTCTGTTGGCTGAATAAAGCCCAAGGATTTTTTACCCAAACGCTGTTCAACTATTTTTTCCAAACCGACAAAAGCACCGCCGCAAATAAATAGAATTTTGCTCGTGTCAACTTGAATAAAATCTTGGTAAGGATGTTTGCGGCCTCCTTGCGGGGGCACGTTAACCACTGTTCCTTCCAACATTTTTAGCAGCGCTTGCTGCACTCCTTCTCCTGATACATCCCTGGTAATCGAAGTATTTTCGCTTTTGCGAGCAATCTTGTCAATTTCATCAATATAAATAATGCCGCGCTGCGCCGATTCGACATCAAAATCCGACATTTGCAACAGCCGCAGCAAAATATTTTCTACATCGTCGCCGACATATCCAGCTTCTGTCAGCGTCGTCGCATCGGCTACCGCAAACGGGACTTCGAGCATTTGCGCCAAACTTTGCGCTAACAAAGTTTTGCCACAACCTGTCGGCCCGACTAGCAGGATGTTGGATTTTTGCAGTTCTACATCGCTGTCAGGGGAAGACTTGTCGCTATCTTTAGCTTGGTCAACGCTCAAGCGCTTGTAGTGGTTGTAAACTGCTACAGAAAGAACTTTTTTTGCTGAATGCTGGCCGATAACGTGGTTGTCTAAATGCTGCTTAATGTCTGTCGGTTTCGGAATTTGAGCTAAAACAATTTTCGATTTATTCGATCGACCCGGGCGCCGCGTTCCTTGTCCCTGAGACTCTCGCACCTCTGATTGGGGAATCTGTTGACCAATTGTTTTACTGGAGTCAAAGAACTCCTCCTCTAAAATTTCATTGCACAGTTCCACGCATTCATCGCAAATGTAGACCCCGGGCCCAGCTATTAACTTGCGGACGTACTCTTGCGACTTGCCGCAAAAGGAGCATCTCAGATGGGAGTCATATTTTGACATATTTGCCTCTTACTTTACGGTTGCGGTTGCTTGTTTCGACTGGGGAAGTTGCCGCGGGATCGACCTTAGCTCTGCCCTAGAAAGGTTTCCCGATCGGACACCCAAGCCAGTCAGTCGATTTTAGATTTTAGATTTTAGATTTTAGATTTACTCCACAGATGAATTTTGGAGCTGAACTATGGTCTAAAATTTGGGGCTCTGCACGACTTAAGTCGGGGGCTTGTCTCCGTTTTTTTGGCGGAGTCAAGCTTCGCGATCTCTATTTCTAAGTTAACACTTTTGAGGCCTTAGTCATTAGTCATTAGTCATTAGTCATTCGACCAAATTTTAATTTTTTAATTTTCACTTGAAGGTAAAGCAAGACTGGCTTACCATTTTTTGTATGCCAAAAATTTTCCCGACATAATTATTTTCACTCGATCGCCTTTTGGGTCTGCTTCTTTCTCGACATCCAAAGTAAAGTCGATCGCGCTCATAATCCCGTCACCAAATTTTTCCTGTATCACTGCTTTGAGCGGCATCCCGTAAACCTGCATAATTTCATAGAAACGATAAATCAGAGGATCGACCGGAACCGAGGCCTCCAAAGAACCTTTTAACGGAGGTTCACAAAGAACCGCAGCCGTCTCGCCATCTAGTCCCAAAGCCGAGACAATTTTCTCTGCTTCATCTTCAGATGTGGTTGCTTGACGGTAAATAACCGCGGCAATCCAAACTTCGTCGCGCCCCAAAAGTTTTTCCAAATCTGCAAAACTAATTCCCTTAGCTTTTTTAGCAGCCAAAAGCTTTTCTGTAATTTGTGAAATTGCCATTAAATATTCTCCTACTCACTGCTGGGTTAGATGTGAAATTTGTCTCACATTTTGGTGAATTTGTCAATACTAAATTGAGAAAAAGAACTGAATTGATAACTCGGAACTTCAGCAAAAGCTGGTTTCCTACAGCCCCACAACTGCTAAAATTTTCGATTGAATAATTGAATAATTGAGTAATTGGCAATGACTAATGACTACCAGGGTAGAGAGCTAGTCAACAGTTGCATTCTTTTTACCAACTGGTATCACAACTGATAAATCCCAAAATAACTCATAACTGCCCTGTGGCAATGCTACAGTTAGCAGTATATGTATTACAAGTTACACCAGCAAAGGCATTCGGCAAACGGCCGAATTTTTATCGTGCTAGCCTGAAGCTCAATCCTCGCTCCCGCACCCAAAGCCCCTTTACCGCTAACAACCCACAACCGAGAAAAGTATGGAGATTAAGACCAAAGATTACACGCTCCGCTACGATGGCGATACCCAAACAGTGACCTGCAGCGGCTCGTTCCGACTCAGCCAGGTGGAAGAATACGCGCCGATCGTCGATCTGCTCAACGAAGTGGCTGAATCCTCGCCAAACACGGTTACTCTAGACTTGCGACAGCTAGAATTTTTAAATAGTTCGGGAATTAATATTGTCTCAAAATTTATTATCAAAGTGCGCCAGCAAAAAAATATTCAAATCGCCATAAAAGGCTCTAAACAGATCCCCTGGCAGAGAAAATCCCTGAAGAACTTGCAACGGCTGATGCCTTCCTTGCACTTAGAATTGGAATAGTAGAGAAAAAGGTAAAAAAGATGAACCCCAAGCTAAGTCCGGGAACCAGGATGAGGGTGGCTGAAGTTAATTGGAATAAGTCATAGTTAAGCTAGCACAAAACCGTAAAAAACTTCAAAATCAACTAAAAATTACCAATTTTCAATTGCTATGCAGGAAGAACCATCGACAGAACAGCTACTTTTGGACGTTCAGCAGCTGAGTGCAGAACTTGAAAACTTGAAGCGCGAAAAGGCTGACCTAGAAATTATGCTGGAGACTACCACCGAACATTCGGATACGATGGAAGCTCACTTGCTGAGCAAAGCTGAGTTGGCACTGCGTTCAAGCGAAGAGCAGTTTCGGACGATCGCCTCGGCAACTCCCGTTCCGGTATTGGTTTCTCGCCTCTGTGACGGCTTAATTCTGTATGCGAACCCTCAATTGGCTTCTCTCCTGAACATACCCCTAGAAAAATTGATCGGCAGCAGCACTCCAGACTTTTACTTCAACCCCAGCGATCGCCCAAAGGTACTTGAGGCAATTGCTAAAGACGGACACCTCCAAAACTACGAACTCCACTGCAAAAAGTCAGACGGCACCCCTTTCTGGGTGATGATCTCGGTTGAGCCGCTGCTGTTTAACGGTCAGCAGACGGCATTGTGCGCCTTGTACGACCTCACCCAGCGCAAGGAAGCAGAACAAACCCTCCAAGAGAGCGAAAAGCGGCTCCGCCGCCAGAGTTTGGCTTTGTTGCAGCTAGGTCGGCAGAGGACTCTCAACAGCGGTGCGCTGAATGTGGGAATTCGCGAAATTACTGAGGCTGCCGCCCGCACTTTGGATGTGGAAAAAGTCAGCGTCTGGCTTTACAACCATGGAAGATTTGGAACTCGCTACCCGATCGATCCTCAGCTAAATTTTACCGAGAGAGCGCTCGCCCACAACCAAACAGAATCAATCGATACAGAGACGGCCGCCCCAGAGGAACACGAGTCGGTCAATCGTTCTAAATTTACAATCCCCAACCTCAAATTAGTTTGTCTCGACTTGTACGATCGCACCCGCGAGAATCATTTGAGCCACCAGTCCATATCGGCAAGCGATTTAAAATTTTCAATATTAGATGTTGAAGGCGACGCACCGGGGGAAAATGTGCGATCGGACAAAGCTTTAGAACCTGTGCCAAAGACTCAAAACTCTCTAAAAACAAATTTGTACCCCTCATCTTCGGTAGCCGAACATTCCGCTGTGCTGCCAGATGCCAACAAGCCAAATTCATCCATCTTAAATGTAGCAATTAGGCTCGGCGGCCAGATCGTCGGTATCCTCTCTCTCGAACATATCGGCGCGCCCCGCCAGTGGGCTCTGGAGGAGCGCACATTCGCCGATTCTTTGGCAAATTTGGTAGCGCTGGCGATCGAAGGATTTGAGCGCCAGCGGGCTCAGGAAGCACTCTCCAAAGCCAAAGCGCAGCTAGAAATGACCGTCGATCAGCGCACCGCTCAACTCACCGCCGCCAATAAACTGCTCCGCATCGAAATTGCCGAGCGCAAAAGAGCCGAAATAGCTTTGCAAGAAGCCTTACACAAAGCTGAAGCAGCTTCGAGAGCTAAAAGCACTTTTTTAGCCAATATGAGCCACGAGCTACGGACGCCGCTCAACGCGATTATCGGTTACAGCGAAATGCTACAAGAAGAAGCATTGGAATCGGGACTCGAAGAGATACTTCCGGATACCCAAAAAATTTATAACGCCGGCAAACACTTGCTGACTTTAATTAACGATATTCTCGACCTTTCTAAGATAGAAGCGGGTCGGATGGAGCTTTACTTAGAAAAATTTGACCTCGGCAATTTAATAGAAGAAGTCGTTGCAACTTTGCACCCTTTGGTCGAAAAAAATCACAATCAATTGCAAGTTTCTTGCTCTCCCAATTTGGGAGTGATGTATGCAGATTTGACTAAAGTCCGGCAAATTCTGTTCAATTTGCTCTCGAATGCCCTGAAGTTTACCGAAGGTGGAACCGTTCTGTTGAGGGCGACTCGCGAATCAGCAGGCGGCAGCGATTCGGTTTATTTGCAGGTATCCGATACGGGGATTGGGATGTCGGCAGAACAGCAGCATGGTTTGTTTCAACCTTTTATTCAAGGGGATGCTTCAACTACTCGCAAGTACGGCGGCACCGGTTTAGGATTAGCCATTAGCCGCTTGTTTTGCCAGATGATGGGCGGCGATATCACTGTTGAGAGTCAGTTTGGTGTTGGCTCTACTTTTACTGTTCAATTAAAGGCAAAAGTTAATATTAGTTAGAATCAAGTTATACAACGGATTGTGTACGGGATTTAACGGATTTAAGGAAAGGAAGAGATGGAATAATTCCCGATTACTAATTCCCTCATTACCAATTCCCCATTACCAATTACCAATTCCGGCGTTGCTTAATACAGGGATGAATTGAATAGTTCCCAATTGCCATCAGCCAAGTATGGTGAGTTTTGTAACTTCCGAAAAAAGTTGGTTCATACCGTTAATCAGCAACGCCCCAATTCCCTTTTTAATTGTGACACCGATCGCGATCGATCTCTGTTGCCGATCACACAGTAGCATTTTTTACCAGCCTAGAATAACTGTATTATCCCAAAATTGTCCTGCAGGCAGGATCTGGCGCCTCCCTGCATTCACAAGTCGCACCTCAACCTGATTAAGGGGGTGGGGGGTTGCTTGCAGAAAGGCAATTTGGTAAAAGTAATGCTATGGTCGGTAACCAGTAGAAGGCAAAAGTTAACAGGAAATCAGGAATTATCAAAGGTCTCTGGGCACAGAAACACAATTCTGCTTTTTGCCTTCATACTGCTGTTTCTACTGGCGAGATAGCACTGCTGCTGAAAGCAGTGCGCAAGTTCTGAGAATCAAAGGAGTGCATCTACATGATTAAACCTTGCAGTCAACCGCTAAAAATAAATCCTTTCACTTGTTATCGCGATCCCGCTACAGGCAGGTGGACTACTGTAGTTACAAATGTTCAGAACGCTTGCGAAACAGACTCTAGTTTGACAGCAAAAGCCGAAGGCGAAAACGAAGGTAAAGCAGAAAGGCTCGTTTCTGGTTCTCCTGCTGTCTCGCTGCCGAAAAAAGGCATTTCCTTCTCCTTGTCTCCGTTTAAAAACCGTTCAAAAAAATCTGCTGTTAGTCTCAGCAGGTAGGTATAGCAGGGGTCTAATCTAGTTTCCACGGTTAGTCCCCGGCGATCGTCAAACCAAAAAAAACGAACTTATCCCTAGCATAAATTGCCAAAAAGCGATATACTGGCAGCAAACTTTCTCCTTCAATATCCGTGAAGTATTTGCTCGATCGCTGCGTCCAATTTGTATGGACAGACCGACCAATTCGCCAGCGGGGAACAGTCATCATTACTATCCCCGTGATTTGTCTGTTTGCTTCGCTGATAGCAATTGCAGGGCTTCGGGATAGCGGCCTAAAGATGAGAAAGCGAGCAGATACTAATAGGGCAATACTTGAGGAAACTAACCGCTTGTTAAGAACCGTGGTGGATGCGGAAACGGGCATTCGAGGTTACGGGTTGACGAAGCGCCGCGAATTTCTCTCACCCTACTTAGAAGCCAAGAAGAGTTTGCCTCTGCTGCTGGCTAAACTCAAGGTTATGGTTCAAGGAAATCAACTGCAAACTCAGCGACTTGAAGATATAAAAAAAAGTAGCGAACAGCAAATAAATTACTTGCAAAACACTTTGAATAAGCTCGATAATTCGGCAACAAGGGTGCAGTCGCCGGAAATAATTCAGGTGTTCGCTCAAGGCAAATTGAAAATGGATAACCTGCGCGCAAAAATTAATGCGTTTGCTGATGCCGGTGAAGCATACCAGAAAGCTCTAGATCTGCAAAGACGGGATTTGATAGATTTCACTAATTTTGTGCAAGTTGCTGGTTTGCTTTTCGGCTGTTTGGGTGCAGGGGCTTCCTGGTATTTATTTGATAGTTTAGATAAGGAATTGAGGAAGCGGGAAGCTGGCTTGCAAGAAAGTAAAACTCGTATTCAAGCTGTGGTAGATAATGCGGCTGACGGGATTATTACTTTGGACGAACGGGGAAATATTGAGTCTTTTAATAGGGCAGCAGAAAAAATTTTTGGCGACAAAGCCTCTCGAATAATTGGCTCCAACCTGCGGCGACTGATTGCTCAACCACAGCCGTACAGCAGTGCGGGGGATTATTCGATCGAATATTTTGTGTTAAATCCCGATACTGCGCTGAAGACTTACCAGCAAGAAACAGTTGGAATTCGCAGCGACGGAACTAAGTTTCCGATGGAGTTGGCTGTCAGCGAAATGCGTCTGAAAAATCAACACTTGTTTATTGCGATTTGCCGCGATGCCAGAGGACGGAAACAAGCTGAGGAAACTCTGCGCAAGCAAGCGCAAATGCTGGATTTGGCGAACGATACGATCGCGGTACTCGACTTGAACGGGGCGATTTCTTATTGGAATTTGGGGGCGAAGTGGCTCTACGGGTGGCGGAAGTCGCAAGCAATAGGAAAAAATATTCACGAGCTTTTGCAAACAGAATGGACGCAACCTTTCGAGGCAATTCAAAAAGTGTTTTTCGAGCGGGGTTCTTGGCAAGGGGAACTGGTACGCACCAAGGCAGACGGGACAAAAATAACGGTGGCCAGCCGGTGGACTCTGCAGCACGACGAGCAAGATCAACCAGTGGCTATTTTGGAAATCAGCAACGATATTAGCGATCGCAAGCGCTCAGAAATTGCTTTAGCCCAAAGCGCGCAGCGGTTTCGCGCTACTTTTGAGCAGGCGGCAGTGGGCATGGCCCAAAAGACTGTGGAAGGCAAATTTGTGTTAGTCAATCAAAAACTTTGCGAGATTTTGGGCTACACCCGCCAAGAATTGATGGAAAAAAGATTTCAGGAGATTACTTGGCCGGAGGATTTGGCAAGCGAACAGGAAATTTTGCGCCAATTGTTAGCAGGAGAAGTTGAACATTATGGTATGGAAAAGCGCTACGTCCGCAAAGATGGAGAGTTGGTGTGGGCAAACTTAACGGTTTCGCTGCTGCGAGAACCAGATGGCAGTCAATTTCTGATGGGTGTGGTAGAAGATATTAGGGAACGCAAACAAGCTGAGGAATCGTTGCGGTTGCGCGCTCAAGAATTGAGGTGGACGGCGCAGACGCTGGCTCAAACGACAAGTATTTTGAGAAAGCGGAATCAAGAATTAGACCAGTTTGCTTATGTAGTTTCTCACGATTTGAAAGCGCCGCTCAGGGCGATCGCAAATCTCAGCAGTTGGATAGAAGAAGACCTCAGTGACTCGATGACAGAGGATACTCTGCACCAAATGAACCTGCTGCGCGGCAGAGTTCACCGCATGGAAGGTTTGATTGAGGGACTGCTGCAATATTCCCGCGTCGGACGCATTCAAATGCCTTCAGAAATTGTACAAATTGAAAAGTTATTAGCAGAAATTATTGATTCGTTGGCGCCGCCGTCTGGATTTGAGGTTAAAATTGAACCGGGAATGCCAACTTTTGTGACCGAAAAATTGCCGTTACAGCAGGTTTTTTCTAATTTAATTAGCAACGCCATCAAGCACAATCGATGTGAATCCGGTCACGTAAAAATATCGGTTAAAGAGTTAGATGATTTTTACGAGTTTTCTGTAGAGGATGACGGGCCGGGGATTGCTCCTGAATATCACGATAAAGTTTTTGTAATTTTTCAGACCTTGGAAGCTCGCGATAAAGTTGAAAATACTGGCATTGGTTTGTCGCTGGTGAAGAAAATTGTCGAAGGTCAAGGGGGTACTATTTCCCTAGAATCTGCCGAAGGTAAAGGAGCAACTTTTCGGTTTACTTGGCCGAAGCAATCTATTAGCAAAGACGGAAAATAAAACAACTCTAAACCTAGGGTGCGCGCGGAACACCCCGATCAAAATAGTAAATGTATGGTGCGCACCGAGCACCGCCAGCCCGATAGCAACTGTTTAAACTGCATCACAACGGATTTCAATGATAAATCCATCAGGATCGTAAAAGTAAATGCCGCGTCCTGTAGCGCGAGTGACGGGGCCGCTGTCGATCGCAATTTGATTTGACTTTAGCACTTCCAGAGCGCGATCGAACAAATCCGGCTCGATATCGAAGGCTAAGTGGTTGGCGCGAGTAAAAGCCTTCTCCGGGTCAGGGTTTGGCGGTTCCAAGTCGGGCTGCCAAAATAGGTCAATCACAGTGCCGTCTGGGGTGACGAAATTAGCGACTTTACCGGCTGCTACCATTTCTGTTAAAGTTGCGGGGATTTCTGCACCTGTGAGTTCGTGCAAACCGAGAATTGTACCGTAGAAGTAGCGGGAAGCTTTCATGTCGCGCACGTTTAAAGCGATATGGTGAACGCGCCGCAAGTTCCCCGGCTCCAGGACAATTTTGACGGTGTTTTCGGTAGTTTGCATGATAGTCAATTGCGAATGTTAAAATTGAATGCTGCTATATTTATTCAGATCGTGTCCTGGAAAATAACCGTTTTAAGTTGGTAGTTAGGACTTCATTCCTCAGATTTATATAAGGACTTCACTCCTCACTACAAACACTTTTATTAGGGGCGTGCGATCGCACATAATATCAATTATGGTTATTTTTCTTTAGGGAACGATGCCATGCCTACAAATAGCATTGCCAAGCCGCCTGCAAGAATTGCGAAGGCAAGTAAACCTACAACTAAATCTAATCCCGATGTATTTTCCATTAAATTAAACCGTTCTCCTATTCGATCCCATCATGGGTATTTGTTAATTGCTGAGTGCTTCCAAACAATGGGGAAGAGAAGAAAAAAAGAAGCTCTAAACTTAGAAAAGAAGCATCTTAAGTTCTTCCCTCTTCCCTAAACATCCATCCGTTAAATCCGTTAAATCCTATAGACTGCTTCGTCGCCGAACTTCTTATTTTGCCAATTCTCGATCGATCGCAGCGATCAATTCTGGCGAATCTGGGCCCACGCTGCTGCGGAATCTAGCAACTACTTCACCCTGTTTGCTAACTAAGAATTTTTCAAAATTCCAGGAAACCTCACCCTTGGGTTCGACTGCACTCGTAAGCTTAGCGTACAGCGGGTGCTGCTGACTGCCGATCGCGCGTACTTTGTCAAATAATTCAAAGCTGACGCCGTATTTTGTAGTACAGAAATTGACGATTTCTGAATTACTTCCCGGTTCTTGAGCTCCGAAGTCGTTGCAGGGAAATCCTAAAACGCGTAGTCCAGCAGCGCTGTACTTCTGGCTCAATTCTTCGAGTCCTTTGTATTGAGGTGTATAGCCGCACTGGGAAGCTACGTTAACTATCAAGAGTACCTTACCAGCGTACTCTCCTAGCTGCTTGTCTGCGCCTGCGATCGTTTTTACTTGAATGTCGGAGATTGTGCTGGGCATTTTCAAATACTTTTAAATTTGACCAGCATAATTTTACCGCAATTCAGTACAATTTTGTTGAGATGCCGATCGCTCAAAATTTAAATATCCCGACCGGGCCTAGTTTACGGATCTCGGGCTTATATTATAGATATTGGTGAACCCGCCCCTACGAAGATTACGGTTAATTTACCGAACACGATCTTAGTAGATGCGGGAAAACTTTGTCCGCAGAAATGAGCGCCACAATCCGCTATGAGATTTAAGTTTCTCCCTAATAGCTAAAATCCACAGCGAAAAGGACGAATAGTTTAACTCTCTGAGTGGTGTTCCGTCATCCATTTTTGGTAAGTATCCTCAAGTTGCTTGTCTTCCAGAACGAGTTCTAGGCGGACTTTGACGCAACCGTGGCGGGGTTGAGAGGCGATCGAATTTAAGATTTTGCTAGCTTTCTGCACAGAGGTAAATTCAGCCTTAACTGTCGGTTCCTGGCGATCGCTCTTAATCTCCGTCAAATCTATACCGGTGATGCTTCCCTCGCCCAAATCTATTTCTGCCAACACCTTGGGATCGTCGCCGACTTGTTCGACAATCAGCTTTTCCCACTGGATAGGCACTTGTACCATCCGAGTTTCAATTTCTTTGCGCACGATGACTTCGCCGACTTTGCGCTTGCTGCGATTGATCACCAATCGTTCTTCTAGCAGGCGAATTACTTCTTGATCGACAATATCCAAGTTTTCCTCATCCTCATCGGTCTCCACATTTTCATCTGTGCGATCGGCATCTGTTAGATTTGACATAACTGTTGAGGGGTGCGTTAACTCGCTGTTGTTAAATTCACTATGCGCTTCTGAGGCATTTTCTAAAGACTCACGCCCGCCATTTGCCGAAACTGCCGGCAGCATATCGACTTGATCCGAATTAATACTTACAAACAGCGCTTTTTGGTGATAATCTACTTTTTTTAGCAGCTTAATACTTAGTAAAAAAGTGCGCGTATTTTCGCGACCAAGCCCTGCCACCACAAAGTTTAACTGACCGTTAGGATCGAAATAGACATCTTTAACTTTGCCTACCAAGTGACCTTGGTTGTCTTTGACTGTAAAACTTTTTAGCTTAGTTCTGACTTTTTCCGGAACCCGGTTGAGACGGGCAATAGATTTGGCAGTTGCTATCTTTTCTGCTGAGGCTTGACCGTTCATTTTTTTTTAATTTCCTGAAACTTTTATGCCTAGGGATTTTTATTAGGAATTGCTGAAGGCGGGAAAAGTGCATAAAGTTTGCCAAAACTAGACAATTTTTGTACTCCACCCGCCCCGTTCTATAGGAATTGCGCGATGCCACAAATCTCACCTGCGCAGTGCCAGAATTATGTGATTAATGCGCAATTCCTATGCAATACCTGTTGCGGTTGGTTTAGATATCTTTATGATCTACAACCGCAGTTCCGTCGCTCTTAACGTCTAATTCTTCACGACGCAAGGTTTCTTCGCCCTCAACCGTGCTGCGAACAACTTCTTTTCTGACGTTAACTTCTTCCCGCACGAAAGCTTCCTTGTGAATGTCGGCGGTTTCTTCGTAGACTTCCATGCGTGCAACTTCCCCTGATTGGAAGTCAGCGTCACCGACTGAAACTACTCGACCCGCTTCTACGGGCGTTACTCGCTCGATTACAACTCGTTCTTTTTCAACGGGTACTGAAGCTCGCGCGGTTTCAGTTTCCACGCGCTTGCCAACTGCTACTTCGCCTGTCTTGGCGCGGTGTTTGTTAGCAATCAAGCGTTCTTCATAAAGCTTGAGATTTTGGTGCTGCTGTTCGTTGGTTTCGTAGAGGGGGCGGTCGATATCGTAGCTGTAGCTGCTGCGATCGTAGCTAGCAGGAGTTGCAGTGGTTGCCGCGGCAGTTCCTTGATTGCGGTATACGCCTCTTACCTGTTCTTCGCGATCGTAATCTAGTGCTTCTAATTCATTGTAAGCCGGCAATTGTTCTGCTTGAGCTTTGCTGCGAAGACCTGTTGCGTACACGCGACGGGAGCCGTAGTCGAAGCGGGCAGAGCCGATTGGCAGCAATACTTTTTTGCCAAAAATCCAAATACCGGTATCAATTACCAGATAGCGGAAACGACCCGTGTCATCAACCAAAGCGTCATAAACGGTGCCTACTTTTTCATCAGAGTCGCCAGCATAAACATCAAATCCCTTGATGTCGTCTCCCGCAAAGATTTCTTCCTGATAATTAGGATAAAATTCTGCTAATCTTTGAAGTGCCATGTGTTTTTTCCTCTTCGCTCTACTTAAATTAATAGTAGAAATTAATTCGTTCAGTTCCCTCTCCCTAAAGTCAGAAGTGTATAATTTAGGGCCTTTAATACTATAGGAATACTACGGCATCTCTTCTTCTGTGCTAGCGCGCTCAGCTATTTTAAAGGTTGTAAAATTCCTCTAGATGCAAATAGTGGCTGTTGACAAACTCAGCATTAAAACAGTTTACATTAAACAGGACTGACGCAGAAAACAGGTTTCTTATACCAATTCTGACAAGTAGTGCTACATATAGATGGTACGCGATCATCTGTAGGGACATAGCAATGGGGTGTCCTTATCGCGAGCTGCTACTGTTAATAATTGTTAAGTAGATGGTTACAAATGAACATTACATAGTGAGCTACAAAAATCAAAGCCCCTCATCTTGCAGGAGAGGGGCTTCGGGAAAGCTAGAATTTTGAAGTTCAGAGGTAATTTAGTTGAGTTCTGATAGTTTCTATCCTTTTGCGGTTAACTCCTAAATCTGACTCTCCCAGACGCGAAGCCGATCGCACATGGATGACTTTTGCTGCATCATCTACCAAAAATTCAACGTCATCAACAAACCCCATCAAAGCACTGGTGAACTCCGCATATAGGTAATTATCCGTTGCCGTGATAATTTTAGTTTTTCCCAAAGACTCGATCGCCCCTTTGAGGTTTGCCATCGCTTCAGCAGGGGACGAAGTGTATGCCAAAGGCTCAATTTTGTGTTCCGCATCTTGACTGAAGCTGCTGACGCAGTTGGGGGAACTCGGGCACGCTGCGAGTTTTCCTGACACAATCCCGATATTGGCAGGTCTTTTTCCAGCAAACATTGTTTTTTCTCCGGGTATAGCGATAAAAGTAGCGATCGACAGTACCGCTACTGCTAGCAATGACATTAAAATAACTAGGACTCTTTTCAATGCTGTTGGCGATTTTGTTTCAACTGTTTGCAAAGGATTAGCCCTCCTGAAAGTGCAAATTTAATCTAATTTAGATATTAATTGAAATTAACCTCTAAAAATCAAAAAGATTTACTTTGTTCTTCAATCAACCAGTAAGTCAGGATTCTTCCTTTACCTTTAACCGGGATATGACCCCGTTCTTCAAAAACAAACTGCTCTTTCAAACGCTCGTAAGTCTGCACCGTCACTTGAATTTTACCTGGCAATCCGTTCGACTCCATCCGCGAAGCAACATTAACAGTATCCCCCCACAAATCATAGCTAAATTTGCTAATCCCAATAATTCCCGCCACCACCGAACCGCTGTGAATTCCGATCCGCAATTGAAAATTTTCTCCCATTTTGACATTAAACCTCCTCAAAGCTGCCTGCATCTCCAAAGCTAAAAGTGCGATCGCCTCAGAGTGATCTTCCCGCGGCGTCGGCAAACCCCCAACCACCATGTAAGCATCCCCAATAGTCTTAATCTTTTCCAACCCGTGCAACTCCGACAACCTATCAAATTCCGAGAAAATTCCGTTCAAAATTTCTACCAACTGGGTCGGACTTTTGTGAGCAGAAAACTCTGTAAAGCCCACCAAATCAGCAAACAATACACTCACCTCATCAAAATGATCGGCTATCAACTTTCGCTCTTTTTGCAAGCGCTCGGCAATAGGTTTCGGTAAAATATTCAGCAGCAATTTCTCTGTTTGCTCTTGCTGCAATTTCAGCGCTGCCTCAGCTTGTTTCCGCTGAATCAGCGAACCGAGCTGCGTAGCAACCGCGCTCACTAATTCCAACAACCGCGGCTGACCTTTCAGAACTTTCTCGCGATAAAAAATCAAAATAGCTAACACTTGGTTGTCCGCCAAAATTGGCACCCCAAAAGCCGCTTTTAATCCCACATTCACCGCGATTTCCGAGCGCAAAAAAACTTGTTCCGGTGCAGTAGAAACATCCTCGATCCATTCAGACTGCTGCGACTGCCAAATCCTCCCCGGGAGTCCCACACCGGGAGCAAAAATTAACTGCCAACTTTTTTGTCGGAATTCGGCAAAACTCAAGTCGCTGATGTACCTGCCTGTAGCGCATTTTAAAAAGCCCTCACTGCAAGGAATCCAAGCTTCGCCCAGATTCCATTCAATAGTTTTGCAAATTAAACCTAAAATCACATCTATAGCAGACTCAAAATCCTCAGATTTGCTAATAGCTTGAGTTGCCTTCAGCAGCAATCTCGTTTCCATTTCAACCTGGCGGCGCTCAGCGATTTCCTGGTGCAACTGGACGTTTTGATCGGTCAATTTTTGATTTTTTTCTTGCAATTGCATTTGCAATGAACGCACAGTAAGTTGATTGCTCACTCGCGCCAATACTTCTTTCACCTGAAAAGGTTTTGTGATGTAATCTGCTCCGCCTGCTTCAAAAGCTTTTGCCTTATTTATTCCTTCTTCTAGCGCGCTGAGAAAAATGATGGGAATTTCCCTAAATTGCGGCTCTGATTTCAGTTTTTGACACAGTTCGTAGCCGTCAATATCCGGCATCATAATATCTAGTAAAATCAAATCCGGTGCGCTAGATTCAATCGCCTCTAGGGCAGAAAAACCATTAGTAACAGGTCGAACTTTATAGCCGTTTTTTTGCAGAATTCTAATCAACAAACGCAGATTATCTGGCGTATCGTCAACTACTAAAATATCTGCTTGATAGTTTTCAGTTTGTTCCGCCTCGATCTGCATTATCTGATTCCTCCGTCTCGGCAATTACATTGAAAATTTTCTGGTAATCAAAATTATCGAGATGACCCTGGAGGATTTCGGCAAATTCAGGATGAGCATCCCTTATTCCCTCGATTGTCCTGGAAATTAAGTCAAAATCAGCACTGCGGATTACCTGCTTAATGTTGTTTATCCATTCTGCGGGAAGTTTGGGCAAAAAAGCAAGCCCAGCATTAGAGGGGGAAGCAGATAGATTATTTCGATTGCCTGTTGAGATAAAGTCCGTTGAGTTAGAGTAGACATACTTCACCCCCAAATGCTTGTTGAGGGTATCAAATATATCTGTTTTGCAGAAAGGTTTGCTAATAAAATCGTCGCAGCCGACCAATAAAGCAAACGATCGCCTTCCTTCAATTGTACTAGCTGTCAAAGCAATAATCTTGGGAATTGGGGATTCAGGATCGGAAATATTCATTTCCCCATTTTTTTGCTGCTCTTGCTCTCTCTGCTGTATACTCGCCTTAATTTCTTTAGTAGCTTCGTAGCCGTCCATCACTGGCATTCGCACATCCATCAAAATTAAGTGCGGGTGCCAACTTTCCCACATTTCTAGTGCTTCGCGACCGTTGGTGGCTTGTTGCAGCCCGAAACCCAAGGGAGCAAGCATTTTGACTAAAAGTTGGCGGTTGTCTTCGCGATCGTCCACAATTAAAATCCGGTAGCACGGTTGATTTGGTTCCAACCCAGTAACTTCGCGGTTAATTTGCGGGGCGGGAATATCAGCATCATAAACCGCACCGACTGGAATTTCAAATTTAAAAGTAGTGCCGAGTTCCAGTTGACTTTCTACGACGATTTCTCCTCCCATCAGACGCACAAATTGACGGCTTATATTTAATCCTAAACCCGTGCCTTTATGATTTTTTTGACCTGAAGCTGTTTGCACAAATGCCTTAAAAATATTGCCCAATTCTTCCGGAGCAATGCCAACTCCTGTATCTTCTATTTTAAACTGAAGGAAAAAAGGAACAGTTAAATCCTCAGCCTCCTCCCTCAAATCAACTGTTTCAAAATCACTGCTAGTTCTCGAAAAATCCCGAATACTTATTGTGGTATCAAAGCAAGCTATGGGACTGTCTAATAAATTAATAAATTCCGAATTATCTAACTTTGTAACTTGTAAAATAATTTCGCCTGATTGCGTAAATTGAATCGCATTACTGAGAAGATTAATCAGCACTTGCCGCAGTTTAATATCATCGGTTTGCACGTACTGGGGAACGTCAGGATCGCGCTGAAAAAGCAACTGCAATTCTTGATTTTGTGCCCGCAGTTGAAACATATCTTGCAAATCCTCAAGCAAGCGGTAGAGATCAAAAATTTTCGGGTCGATCGTCATCTGCCCCGCTTCGATTTTTGACAAGTCTAAGACTTCATTAATCAAGGTCAGCAAGTGTTCGCCACTACGGCGAATAATTCTCATATTTTCTCGGTTTTCGACAGTAAGATTCGGGCTGGGCTCCATGATTTGCGCAAAGCCGAGTATGGAATTGAGAGGGGTGCGCAACTCGTGGCTCATATTGGCAAGAAACGTGCTTTTAGCTTTGTTTGCTGCTTCAGCAGCTAATGCGGCTTGTTGCAGTTGTTCTGTGCGTTCGTCAATTTGAGCTTCTAAGGTGCGCTGGTAATCTGCTAGTATTTTTTCGGCTTGTTTGCGATCGCTAATATCTTGAAAAGCTGCGATCGCATAAGCAACATTTCCGCTAGCGTCAAAAATCGGCGTGGTATTGATCTCGATCGCAATTATTTTTCCATCTTGACGGATTTCTACATCGTCAACCTTGACAAATTCTCCTTTCAGTGCGCGCAAAATTGGCAGATTATCCGGCGGGTAAAGCTCATCAGTATTGGCAACATAAAGTTGATAAGTTGCAGCTAATTGTTCCGCAGTGCTTTCCGCGATAGTGTCTGCACCCAGCAATTCCTGCGCTGTCTGGTTGAAATAGGCGATCGAGCCGTCGGGATTGTAAACAGATACCCCCACTGGCAAAGCTTCTAAAAATTGACTCAGGCGGCTTTCACTCGCAGACAGGGCCTCATTTACTAGCTTTAACTCCTCGTTTACTGCTTGCCGTTTCAGAATTTCATCTGTTAACTTTTGGTCTTGCAAGTAACTGTGAACTGCTTCTACTACCGTTAATTTTAAGTCCTCATTTTGCCAAGGTTTAGGGATATAACGGTACAATTTAGCATACTTTATAGCATTGCTCAAAGCTTCCAAATCTGCTTGTCCCGTCAGCATAATCGTCAGCGTCTCCGGCGAGCTTTCGTGAATTTTTCGGAGCAGTTCGTCCCCTTTAATATCCGGCATGATATAATCGGAAAGCACCAAAGCAATCTCGTATTCATCAGCCTGCAAATCGGCCAGCAACTCTAAAGCATCAGCCCCCCCTTCAGCAGTTTCAATAATACACCGATCGCCGATCGCCTTTTTCAGTTCAATCTTTAAACTGTTCAAAACGTCAGGTTCATCATCAATACAAACAATCACAGGTTTTTTCATAACTTAGCCAGCCCAGATTTTATTATCTTTATTAAGTCTTTGCTTTGCCACGGCTTGTACAAACAACAGTATAAACTGGCTTATTCTACTGCCCGCTGAAGTGCCGCTACATCAGCTTGTCCCGTCAACATCACCTTAATAATTTTAGGATATTTTTGGTGAACTTTAATTAAAAGTTCGTCACCTTTAATTCCGGGCATCAGCCAATCAGAAACAACCACAATCACCTGAGCTTCTTCTTGAAAGTCCTCAAGTAAATCTAAAGCTTCATCACCACTTTCAGCTAATTCATAAAAGTAATCATTTTTAAATTCATTCTTTAGCTGCATCTTGAGAGTATTCAATATATCCGGTTCATCGTCAATGCAAACAATTACAGGCTTATTCATCTTTTCCTCTCTGCTTTAATTTTAGTGGGTTTACCGACATGACTTGCTTCTACGTTATTAATTTGGGGCGAGGATACAGGATATCTGTCCCCTATCTTATTTTAATAGGACTTCTGAACAGAAACCCGGTTTATCGCAATAAATCTTGTATTAGTCAGCGAGATAGCCGATCGCACTACCGAGAATCAGCCCCCTACAGATAATGTTTGTTTAATAGATAGGCAGCGAGACTGTAAAGGTTGTCTGCCCCGGTACAGAAGCTACAGCAATTGTGCCTTCGTGTTTTTCAACAATTTTTCTCACAATATCCAATCCCAAACCGCTACCTTCGCCCGCAGATTTAGTCGTAAAAAATGGCTGAAAAATTTTGCGAATAACTTCTGGGGGAATGCCTTTGCCGTTATCAGTAAATTTGAGGAAAATATTTGCCTCTTCCTGCTGAGTTTCAATTGTCAAAATACCTTTATAATCCATCGCTTGCAGGGCATTGTGAACGAGATTCGTCCAAACTTGATTTAAGTCATCTGGATAGCACATAATTTTGGGTAAATCTCCATATTTTTTCACTACTTCTATACCGTGTTTCAGTTGATTTTGATAAAGGGTTAACACCGTTTCAATGCCGTCGTGCAAGTTCGCCTGGACTTTTTCTGGTTTGCTATCGAAATGAGCGTAGGTTTTCAAGGCAAATACTACTTTTCCCGACTTCGCTGTCGCTCTTTGGATCAGGCTAATACTTTTTTTAAAGCTCGCAAACTGGTAAGCAGTATTTAAAACTACTTCCCAATCCGGCAATTTAAAAAGTGGCAACAAGTTTTCTATGTTTTCGTAGATTTCCATGTCAACTAAAGTATCGGCAATGTCTTCGGGGTTTTCAACGGATTCTGCCATCAGATCCCCCGTCAACTTCTGCTTGAATTTCCGCTTCTCTTTACTGGTAAATAAAGTTTCTTGATGGGTAGATCTATACAGCAAAGTTAAAAAATAAGCATGGCTTTCGTCAGAAAGTTTTTGAAAAATTTGAGGCATTTTTTCTAAAAAATCGTCTCCAAAATTAGCTATGTTATTAATAGACGAACCTATAATGCCCAGTGGAGTATTGATTTCATGGGCAATGCCGGCAATCAGTTGTCCCAGGGCTGCCATTTTTTCCGATTGAACCAAATGCTCTTGGGTGGCTTGCAGTTGGTGGAGCGCAGTTGCTAAATCTTGATTTTTTTCTTGCAAAGTTTGTTGCAACGAACAAATTTTTAAATGAGTTTCTATCCGGGCTAAAACTTCTTCAACCTGAAACGGTTTAGTAATAAAGTCTACTCCCCCAACGGCAAAAGCTTTAACTTTATCCATCACGTCGTTAATGGCACTGATGAAAATCACCGGAACGTCTTTTGTTACTTCAGAATCTTTGAGTTGCTGACAAACTTCATAACCGTCCATCTCAGGCATCATAATATCCAGCAGCACTATATCCGGCGGTATTTTTTTAGCTGCAGACAATGCTAGCTTGCCGTTGGGAACCGGGCGAACTTGATAGCCTTTTTCGCTCAAAATCCCTGTCAGCAGCCGCAGGTTTTCTGGAGTGTCGTCCACTACTAAAATATTAGCTCGATTGGTGTTCGGTAAAGTAGAAGTCATCGGGTATTTACTGGTTCTCGCTGATCTCGATTATGTTCAAAATTTTGTCATATTCAAAATTATTAATGCAATCTTGAAGCGTGCCCGCAAGAGAGGAGTTGACAGTGCGGATTTGTGCGATCGAACTGGCGATCGCGTCCATGTCCACACTCAAAATATTTTGCTTGAATTGGGCTATCCAGTCTGGAGAAAGAGAGGCAAAAGCCTCCGGTGTCAGCACCTCCTGACTTGACTCCCCTACACCTGCGGCACTGACTACAGTTGGATCTTCATAAATATAGCGTACTCCTAAATGTTTTCCCATTGCTACAAAGATATCCTCCTCTCGGAACGGTTTCCGCATAAAATCATCGCAACCCGCCGAAAGAATCACCGCCCGTTCTTCCTCCAAAACGCTAGCAGTCAGGGCCACAATCGCGGTTGCTTGCCCGCCAGTTGTAGTTTTAATCTGTTTCGTTGCCTCGTAGCCGTCCATCACGGGCATTCTCATGTCCATCCAAATCAGATGCGGTTCCCACTCCATAAAAATATCCACCGCTTCTTTACCGTTATTAGCTTCTCTCAACTCAAATCCGAGCGGACTGAGAAGTTTTACCAACAGTTGGCGGTTCAAAGGTTTGTCGTCCACAATTAGCAAGCGATAACTCGGCTGATTTGGTTCGAGGGCAACCACTCGACGTTGAGTTTTTTTGCTTTCAATATTACCAGATTCAACCAGATGAACTTGAATGTCAAACTGAAACACTGCACCCTTTCCTACCTCGCTGCTAACAGTAATTTCACCTCCCATTAATTGTACGAACTGGCGGCTAATAGCTAAACCTAAACCCGTTCCTTCTTGAGAATTCTTACCAGTTTTTGTCTGCACGAATGCTTCAAACAACTGATGGATTTCCTCCGCAGCAATGCCTGCACCAGTATCTTGAACTTCAAAATGCAGCGAGTAGCGGTATGGTAATTTGTCAGGGCTATTTTTGTGTACCTTTGGTCTTCCTCCTTTGACTTGCACCGACACTCCCCCTTCAGAAGTAAATTTAATTGCATTGTTGAGCAAATTAATTAAGACTTGGCGCAATTTAACTTCATCGGTACAAATGTAATGGGGCACTTCCGCGTCCCGCTTGAACATTAATTGCAAGCCTTTTTCCTCAGCTTTGAGAGCAAACATATCTTCTAAATCGTCGATCAGCCGGTATAAATCAAAGTTTTTTTCATAGAGAGTAGTGCGTCCAGCTTCGATTTTTGACAAATCTAAAACTTGGTTAATTAAAGCCAGCAAATGTTCGCCGCTGCGCAGGATAATTGCAACATCTTCTTGATTTTCAGGAGACAGAGTTTTACTGCGCATCATGACTTGAGCAAAGCCGATGACCGCGTTCAAGGGCGATCGCAATTCGTGGCTCATATTGGCGAGAAACGTACTCTTAGCTTTGTTTGCTGCTTCTGCCGCTTCTTTCGCCTGCTGCATTTTTATTTCCGCTTGTTTGTTATCAGTAATGTCTTTAATAAAACCTTCGTAGTAAAGTAGATTTCCTGCTTCATCGCAGACAGCGCGACAATTTTCGGAAATCCAGATTATGCTGCCATCTTTGCGGTAAATTTCCGATTCAAAGTTTGATAGTATCCCGTACTCGTCGATCAGGGCTGTAAATTCGTCGCGGCGGTTTGGTTTCACGTAAAGCTGGTTCTTAAAATTCGGCTGTGCTGCTATTAATTCTGCGGGCGATTCGTAACCGTAAAGCTGAGCTAAACCGGGGTTAGCGCTGATGTATTTCCCGTCACTAGCAGTTTGAAAGATTCCATTCAAAGCATTTTCATAAATGTTGCGGTACTTTTCTTCTGCTTCTCGGAGGGCAGTTTCTGCTTGTTGGCGATCGGTAATATCGCTCGAAATCGACAAAAAACAAGCTTCTCCGTCAATGTCGATGGTTTCTATCGACAGCAGTGCCGTTCTTTCTGTACCATTTTTATTGCGAAACCTCAGTTCATAATTGTGAATTGCTGTCTTATCTTTTAACATTTGAATCATGCGATCGCGCTCTCCCAAACTCGCCCAAAAATTGAGCTGCACCGCTGTTTTACCGATAATTTCCTCCTGACTGTAGCCCATCATCCGGCAAAAACTATCATTAACTTCTAGGTGGCAACCGTCACTAATTCTTGTGATCGTAATCGCATTCGGACTCGAACGAAAAGCTTTAGAAAACTTTTCTTTAGCCTTAGCAAGATCGGCAGTACGTTCTGCAACTTGCACTGCTAAATTTTGGTTGTATTCCCTTAATACTTTCTCCGCTAGTTTCCGTTCCGTAATATTTTGAAAAGCGCACATCCCGTAGATAACATTTCCTCGAGCATCGTAAATAGGAGTTCCCCAAACTTGCAGGGGAACCGTTTTGTCAGTGGAGGAGATTTCAATGTCATCAACAGTTACACTTTTACCCTGCAAAGCATTTAAAATTGGGTCGCGTTCCGCCGGGTAAATTTTCTGAGTACCAGCTAAATAAACTCGGTAGATTTGACGTAAATTTTGGGCAGTGGCGGTCACAATTCCTTGAGATAAAAGTTGCTCTCCGCTAGGATTAATGTAGTGAGGTTTACCGTTTTTATCTACAATAAAAATTCCTAGCGGCACTGCATTAAGAAATTGCTTGACTCGGCTTTCGCTTTCCGATAGGGAAGTAAATGAATGCTGCAATTGCTCGGCCATGCTGTTAAAAGCAGCGGCAAGTTCTCCGAGTTCATCTTTGCGATTCAGACTGAGCTTTGTATCCCATTCATTCCGCGCCAAAGCTTTCGCCGCCGCATTCAATCTTAAAATCGGTCGCACCACCCATTTAGCAGTAAGAATCCCCAGAATTGTCGCCCCAATCAAAGCTGCAACCGACAGTAAAAAAGTGGTGCGCGTATTGAGGTTAATTTGCTCCATAAAGTCGGACTCGGGTACAACTACTACAATCAGCCAATCCAACCCGCGATCGTCTTTAAAAGGAGCTACCTGAATAAAATTTCGCTTGCCGTCTACATCAAAAGTAAGCTGTTGAGAATTAGAGATTTTAGCTAAGCTGACGTAGGATTTCTCTAAATGCTGTGCGGTTTGTCTAGTTACCGGATTCTCGCTTTCTGAAGCTTTGATGCGTCTTGTTTCTTTACCTTCCACCACGAATTCTGGACTCGCTGTTGAAGTGGCAATTAACATCCCCGATCGCTCCATCACAAAAGTTTGCCCCGACTTGCCAATTTTGAGGCTGACGAGAAATTCTTTGATTTTGGAAAACAGCAAATCGCTGCCAGCTACTCCTAACAGTTTGCCCGCGTCGTCGTAGATAGGCAAAGCAGCAGTAATTGCCAGTTCTCTAGTCAAAAAATCCGTATAAATTTGACTCCAAATAGGTTTTTTTGCCGCTGCGGCTGCTATGTACCAAGGGCGAACTCGCGGGTCGTAAATATCGGGTGAAATTTCCACTAATTGAACGCGGTTTCCCTGAGAATCAGCAGTATATCGAGCTAATTTATTGCCAGTAGAGCTGTCAGCAGCCGATATCAAAGTCTGGCCTTTAGTGCGGATTGCTCCCGAGTGGTCTCCATTTTCTGTGGCTGTGTAAATGATGCTGATCGAATCAAAATATTGAATTTGTTCGAGGAAATGATGTTCTAGTTTTTGCTTGTCTTCTAGGTTCAACTGTCCCAATTTTATCGCTTGAAGGTTCAGGTGATTGACTATGTGGGGAATTGACATATAATTTTCAATACGGTCTTTGATGCGATCGCTAATTTCTCCCCGCAACTGAGCGGCAACATCGTTGACCGCCCGCTGACCGTTTTGGAATGACAGCCAACCTACAACTCCTACGATGCCGACAATTTGCACTAAAAAAGGAACTACGAGCACAGTTTGTAATGGAGCTTTGCCGATAATTTTGGTAGCAAAGCGATTGAGCGGTGTAGGCAACATATTCATCCTATGGTAATTATCAAGTGAGTGAGGTACAGATTTGTAATCGGTAATGGGTAATTGGTAATTAGTAATTAGTAATTGGTAATTGATAAGTGTTAAAATACTGGGTTTCTTGGTGTGGAGTGCGTGACCTCATCAACCCGGTTTCTTTCTGGATTTCTCGTTATTTAACCAGAATTTTTTCGTAGAAACCGGGTTCATCGCCCAAGTTTATTAGGCTTATTGCATAAATTTTTGATCTTGATAAATAAACCGCTGATCCAACGCAGAGGCATTTCAAGATAGGAGAGCGCATACCTGCCATTCAAGTCTATTGTGGTGGTTCGAGTTGACATGATAAAGCGCTTCCCTGAAAAGTGCTTTATCATGTACACCGCCTACTTATTCCAGGCAATGGAAATTACTATGAGCGCAGGACTGGGATTGTAAGTTACTGACAACAGTACAGGTAAGCTGTTCTGCATCTAAATTAGCTATTGCGAAATCGTGAAACCTTTGCATTGCAAGCCGGAGAGGTCGCTGGGATAGCATCGTTTAAATGCAGAACAGCTTATGAATTTAAATTACTATAGCGTATTTCTGCGGAAAGGGAGAGTACGATCGCCCTATCCACAGCCGCGCGCACCATAAAAACCTGCATTTACCTGCGATTCAACTCCATCCTTTCGCCGTAACGTAACAGCATATCCAAACTCTCCAAACGATTTTGCCAAGTTTGAACTTGATAGCTATTTTCTGCAGAATGCAAGCGCATCGAAGATTGAAATTGAGATTGAAAACTTCTTAACAATCTTTTAGCAGTTACTAAACTTTCCCTAGAAGGATCTGCCGCCAATTTGCTCAAAGCTTGCGCTAATTCGTCCGATCGACTTTGCAAAACTTTCAGTTCAGATTCCGACACCCGCAACTGATTGTTCGCCAACAAAAAACTCCATTCCTGCTTGAGAGCAGTATAGCGCGAAGCCGCCGCCGCAAACGGCTGCCGGTAAGGAATCGGCTCCGCAGCAGAAGTGGAACGCACCGGCCGGCCTTGAGTGCGGTTAAAAAACCCCTGCATCCCGCTGCTGATACTTTCCACCGCAAAAATAGCATAGCCCCCTGTCGGCAAATCGCGCAAAGCTTGAATTTGGTCGATCGCCACAACTTCCGGGAGAGTCAATAACTTAACCGACGGAGAAATCAAAGCCGAACCGAGCATTTGTTCCTTTACCAGCGGTTCGGTAATGCGCTGAAGTCGGTTCGTATCCAAAGCATAAGTCATCGGCACAATCAAATCTACAATGCCCTGACGAGCCCAAACTTCCCAATTTTGCTGAATTTTGTAAATCCGCTGACTTTCCGGGTGCGGAAACACCGCCACTGACAGAATTGTGCGCGGATAATTCTGTCGCAAAAGCTGAGAAACTTCAGCTACAAAAGTATTAATTTGATTAGTTTTAAACTCAACCCACTGCCGCCACAAACTGCCGTCCCTGGGGGAAATATTCACCGGATCTGCACCAGTTAACTGCCTAAATTGCTGCCTCGCCGCAATACCGTAACCATAAGTAAAATTCGCATTGTCATCTTGAAAAGGATAGCGAATATAGTCTAATTGTACCCCATCTACTTTGTAGTTGTTGGCAATTTCGCTGACAATTTGCAGCAAATAACTACGCGCTTCTGGGTTCGCCGGATCGAGATAAAATTTACCATCGTTAGGATGTTGCGTGCGTCCTTTATTGTCAATATTGGCCCAATCTGGATGAGCGGAAAGCACCGGCCCCGGATAAGAACTAGGTTTGCCAATTAAAGTATTGTGGCGCTTATTTCCTGCGGCAAAAACCCAAACCCAAGCGTGCAGTTCCATGCCTCGCACGTGGGCTAATTTAACCGCAGATTCCAGGGGGTCCCAGCCAACAGTCAGGGGGTTTTGTTGCGGTGCAACTTGACTGGGATAAATCGTATATCCGGCATTCAAAGTTTCAAAGAAAACGGTATTGATCCCGGCGGCGGCGAGCCGATCGAAGACTGCCGCCAAACCCTGTTCAGATCGCGCGGCGACGATCGTACCGCGATCGAGCCAAACCGCCCGAATTTCCGCCCCAACGCGCTGCCCTTCCTTCGGGTAATTTTGCCACAGCAACTGCCGCGCTTCCACCCACTGCTTTCTAGCCTCCGCGTAGTTTTGCTCTTGCAGGAGTTGGTCAAAAGTTTGCAAAACCTGTCGCGCTTGGGCGATCGCCCCCGTCCTGCTCGATTGCAGAACAGGCGGGCGACTGGCTGCCGGGCCGCCGGCACTGTTGCTTGCAGCCACCAGTTGAGGGGGGGTAGCAGCATTGAGATTAACAGGCGTATTAGCTGAATTAGCTGCTGTCAGGGCGCTTTCAAACCTGCCGAGGAGGTTGGTGAGTTCTTGGCGCATCAAGTACGCTTCAATGCTGACGATCGGCTTATTGGAATTTGCCTGCACGTCCAAACCCGCCGGCGCCGACTGATCCGAAGGGTCTGTAAAAGTTGCAGGTACTGGATCGGAAAGCGCACCCGATGGAGAAAGTCGGCTCAGCGGGCTACTACGTGGCGAACTAGGGCTGTTTCTATTGAGTCTGGAGGGGGGATTGGGTAGTGGAGCGGTGGCAGCAGTGGGCGGCGCTACAGGCCCAGAAGCAATTGTGCCTCCCCAGCGGGCGATCGAGGCTTGCAGCCAAGCCTTATCTACATTTCCCGAACCGTCGCTACCCCAGCGCCAGCCGAGATAGGTAGCGCGATCGGTGGCGATGGCTGCGGAGGAACCGGAACTATCTTTCCAAGTAGCAATAGTTTGACTGTTCGCATCAGCCGGAATCAAGACACCACCTTGGACAGAAGCACTTTGTTGTGCAGTCGGCACCCAATTGCTAGAAGTAGTGCAAGCAAGATCCCGACAGCGGCTGCGCGGTTGCGGGGTAGCTGGCTGGGTTAACGGAAAAGCCCAATAGGCCCCGAGGAGCGATCGCAAAGATTGGCGCACCAAGGCCGGGGAACTGCGACCGACTGGGCCCGAAGCAATCAAGCGGCCGCCCTGGGATGCCCAAGCTTCTAAAACTTTAATTTGCGCCGGACTCAAAGTTTCAATATTGGGCAAAAACAGCACGTTAACGCCTGTTAAATCCGCCGTACTTTTGATTTCTTCGAGGTTGATTGGTTTGTAAGCAATGCCGCTTTCCCAGAGGCGCGTGGTAATCTTTACCCAGTCGGGAGAATTCTCGGAACTGCGAACAACCCCCAGAACTACTTCTGCGAAACTCGGAGAGGGAAATAGGATGAAGAGATTGAGTAATGTACTTGCTAGAGTTCCAATTAAGACTCTTTGCAAGAAAGTGAAAAAGCGAATTTTTTGAGCCTGAGAGCAGGCATCAGGCATTTGATCAGGCTTATTGATTTGTTGCATAAATACGAGAATTAGCCACCACACCGCTTGAGAAAAATTCAATTACAATTAAGAGCGATCGATCCGCACCATACAATTTTCTATCCTGTTCTGCAACCTGAATCAGGAAAAAGTGCGATCGATCGATTTTAGATTTTAGATTTTGGATTTTAGATTTAAATCTGGGTGTAGTCCTCATGACAGTTGACAGTTGACAGCTTACTGTTGACTGTTTGGACATTTGAACTGTACCGATGCAACCGGAAACGATTTTAGATTAAAATCTGCGTACATTTGGGTTGAAAAACCCCAAATACAATTTAGATGCCGGACAGCTTACAGCCAATTGTCAACAGCCAACTGTCAACAGTCAACTGTCAACAATTTTCTAAGTTGCAGCTTCATTCACCGGGAATCGATCTATTAACTGCATCGCCCGACAAGCATTCCTCCGCAAAGAATCCGAAACATGAGGAACATGAGGAATCTGAGACAAGAAATCCAAAGTCCGGCGCAAAATCCGCACCACATCCCCTTCATCCAAACTCGTATGGCTAATCAGTTCCAGCCATTCAACACCCAGAGCCCACTGCTCGACCAAAGTCACTAAATCCCGTTCCAGCCAAATCGGGATTGCAGCTTCATGACGGTACTGCACTTGAAACAATCGGCGACGCAAGCCTTTTTGCAGATTGTCCAAAGGTGCCAAAACTTCCGGCGACAACGAGTAGTGAGTCCAACTGTCGGGCCTGGAAACTTCTGTAACTAAGGCCGCGCAAGCAGCAGCGAGGTGGTGGGGGTCGAGTTCGTCAAACTCCGCAGACATTAGGGACAAACCCAGCCACAGTTCGTTATCGCCGCGAATGGCGGCGCAAGCTTGGCCCAAGATTGTGGGTACCAACCTGTCGGAGGAGTCATCTCGGTTTGCAGTTGCTGAAACTACTTTTTCCAAGCAGCCGAAATTCAGCAAGATGTCGATTAAGTTGAGAAATTGCTCCCAGTAGCGAGCTCGCTGCTTTTCTAACTCTTGTTCGCTTTTGCGGATTTCTTTTTTCAATTCTTCCCGGCGGCGCTGGCGTTTGAGCAAAGTACCGGGATTGCCCCATTCTAGAACCGGGTGAATTTCTAGCTTAGCTTCTAGGGCTGCGATTTTCTGCTGTTGCTCGATCGCCTCTGGGCTCGGTTCTGGCGCGGGCAATTCTGGGATCGATCGAGCAATTGAAGCAGTTTCTTCATTTGCCAACCGGCATTGGCCGAGTCTCAGGGGCATTTCCGACGGCGGGTTCAAGGTATCTGCAACGCTCAAGCGAGGTAATTCGGCGTGCAGGGTAGCGACATCGCTAATGGCGACGACATACCAACGGTTATCTTTGCCCAAGCACACCAAATTTGGAGCTTGGCCAGAACCTGCGATTTTGGCAACCAATACGGCGGGTACAGGAGTTGTGTGCGATCGTTTGGCTGTCGGAACGTGCTTACCTTTGAGGCTCATAACCGTGCCGAGCACTGCAAAAGCCACAGCTACGGACATCTCCTTAAATCTGGCTTCTTCAGCTTGCTGCAATAGAATTTTGAGCAAACGTTTGTCTTCTTTGAGTCTTGCCTGCAATTTTTCGTAATGGGCGAGCTCTTTTTCCAGGGTGGAGACATTTCCTCCGGCCGCCAGGGACTGTTCAAGCACCGCCAATTCTGTTTGCAATCGGTCTAATTCTTCTTGCTGCGGCTGCAAGTACAAGGTAGACAGGTATTGACCAAAACTCCGCTCTACCAACTCTTGAGCTTCGTCGAGAGTGTGAGTTTGCAGCAAATTCAGCACCATGCCGTAGCTGGGCGTAAACTGACTGGCGAGGGGGTCGGCTTTGGCTGTTGCCAAATACGAGGCTTCTTTTGCGCCTTCAAAGCGCGTCTGAACTGCGACGACGTGCCCCAGCTTGTCCATGCCCCGCCGACCCGCCCGACCGGCCATTTGCAGGAATTCTGAAGCGTTTAGCAGTCGGTGTCCCTTGTCGGTGCGCTTGGACAGGGTGGAAATGACTGTGGTGCGGGCGGGCATATTAATCCCGGCTGCTAGGGTTTCGGTGGCAAATACGACTTTAATCAAACCTCTGCCAAAGAGTTCTTCTACTAAACCTTTCCAAGCGGGCAAAATGCCTGCGTGGTGGGCGGCGATGCCTTTTAAAAGTGCTTCTTTTTGACCGAAGCGTTCTGCTTCTGGGTTTCGCTGTAAAAAATCGTCAATGATGCGTTTGAGTTCGGCTGTTTCGGCTTCGTTAACCAGGGAGAAATTGCCGACTTCTGCGACTGCTTGGTCGCACCCGCGACGGCTGAAGATGAAGTAAATTGCTGGTAGCATATCTCGATCGTCCAACCGGGCCAAAACATCGGTCAAACTCGGAGTGGGGATGCTGCCTCTTTCTACTTTTTGCTGCTTCTTTTTGGGGACTAACCGGACATTCGCTCTTTTGCCAGTCTCGTCTAGCAGGGGAAATATCCCTTTTTGGTTGGCGAAGTGGAATTGCAGCGGCACTGGCCGAAAGTCTGAGTAGACGAGATCTGTGGGCCCGTGGACTTTGTTAATCCAGTCTGTGAGTTGGTCGCTATTGGCAACGGTTGCTGAGAGGGCGAGCAGTTGAATTTCGCTCGAACAGTAGATGATCGATTCTTCCCAGACGGTACCGCGCTGGCGATCGTTCATGTAGTGACACTCGTCTAGCACCACGGTTTCGACTCCGGTGAGGGAAGTACCGACTTCTCCGATCGGCGTACCGTAGAGCATATTCCGAAATATTTCCGTAGTCATCACCAAAATCGGCGCATCTCGATTGACGGAGATGTCGCCCGTGAGCAAACCTACGTTGTCCTCTCCAAATTGACTGCGGAAGTCGCGCAGCTTTTGGTTAGAAAGAGCTTTGAGGGGAGTGGTGTAGAAGACGCGCCGCCCCCGGTCGAGTGCTTGATGGATGGCGTATTCCCCGATTAACGTTTTCCCAGAGCCTGTGGGAGCGCACACGACAACGGATTTACCTGCATCGAGGGCGGCGATCGCCTCTCTCTGAAAGTTATCTAGCTCGAAGGGAAATATGGTCTTCAGATCCAGCTCTGGGCGGTTCTGGGCAGTGTCTGGCACAAGGATTATTATAAGGTTTCAGGGTAAGTATGCTTAAATCTTGCTGAAAGCAAGTCAGCAGAGGACTGTATTGATTTTAGACCTTCGTCAGCAAATCGGCTATCAAGTCATTAGTCATTAGTCATTAGTCATTAGTCATTAGTAACAATTACCAATTACCAGTTACCAATGCCCCATGCCCCATGCCCCATGCCCAATTCCCCATTCCCCATTCCCCATTCCTCATTCCCCAAGTTTCCTTCTCTATGATTCCAGTTATTTCGACTATTCCTGTGGTGCAGCTTGCTTCGGGCGATCGGCTTTCACTGCAAGTCTATCAGTTCCAAGGTGCGATTCCGGGCAAAAAAGCTTATCTCCAATCTAACCTCCACGGTGCTGAGATTAGCGGTAATGCTGTGATTTACCAATTAATTGAGTTTTTAAGGTCTTTGGACAGCAGTCAGTTAAGCGGGGAAATTTGGCTGGTTCCTGTTTGCAATCCTGTGGGTGTCAGTCAGCGATCGCACCATTTTTCCCCTGGTCGCTACAATCTTTATGATGGGGTAAATTGGAACCGGATTTTCTGGGATTTTGAAAAACAAGGGGAAGATATTCTGGCTTTTGCTAAGTCTCACATCCATCTCGATGCCGATACTGTCAAAGTTAATTACAGAAAAGCGATTGCTTTGAGTTTTGCGAAAGAGTTGGCAAAAATTAACGCTCCTAGCTGCCGCCCCTACAGCGAACTTTACCGATATCAGCTACAATCTTTGTATTTGGATGCTGACTATGTGATCGATTTGCACAGTTCTACGAATCAAAGTTTAGATTACCTTTACTGTTTTAATTCCCGGGAGGATAGTGCGAAAGCTTTTTTGCTCGATCGCGCAATCTTGTTTGACGACTACGATGGGGATGCTTTTGACGAGGCGTTTCTCAAGCCTTGGCTGGCTTTGGAAAAGATTTTGGCAGAATTGGGAAGTGCACTCAAATTTGACGTGGAAGCTTGGACTTTAGAATTAGGTTCGGGGATGGAAATGAATCCCCAGTCGGTGGCGAATGGCTTGCGGGGAATCAAAAATTACTTAGCAAGTAAGGGTTTATTGAAAATCGATGGATTTCCTCTCCCGGAAACTGCGGCGCATCCAGTTATTCTCACCCCCAAAAATTCGGTGAACAAATACTACGCGCCGGCGGGCGGGATGATTCAAAATCGAGTGCAATTGGGGAGTTATGTCAAAAAGGGCGATCGGCTTTATCAAATTCTCAGCTTTAATAAGAATGGGGAATTTCCCAGTTTGGTTGATGTTTGTGCTGAGTCGGATGTTTTCATTTTTGATGTTTCGACCAATCAGTCAGTAAATCAAGGAGAGTATGTGTTGTCTGTGATGGCAGATTGAGAATACCAAGAAACCCGGTTTCTGTAAGAATTCGGGTTTCTGAAAACCTATTGGTAGTCGAACCATAATTTACGATATACTATTGAATAGGGCTTGTTTAAATTGCGCTGCACTTTTATAATAAATTTCTGGATTGTCAATTAAAGCGCGATCGATAAGGGTGGCTAGCGGTTGAGGAATCGCAGAAGTGCGATCGCGCACAGGAACCACATCATTTTGTAAAACCGCCAAAAACGGGTCTTGACCCTGCAAATTGCGCGGGGACTATCCCGTTATCATCACATACAAACAAGCCACTCTATTTGGGATTATAGAAACTTTTACTCCCCCCCTTAGCAAGGGTCTAACTCTTACTCCCCCCCTTAGCAATGGGCTAACTCTTACTCCCCCCCTTAGCAAGGGGCTAACTCTTACTCCCCCCCTTAGCAAGGGGGGGCTGGGGGGGGTAAAATACCCGATGTTCTCAACGATTGAATCTAATCTACCTTTCTAACTCTTACTCCCCCCCTTAGCAAGGGGGGGCTGGGGGGGGTAAAACACCCGAAGTTCTTAGCGATTTAATCCTCTCTACAATAACCTCTAAAACCCCATCCAAATTATGATAAACATCCTCATTAGTAAACCTCAAAAACTTAATTCTTGCCGACTCAATAAAGGCCTGCCTTTCTGCATCATATTCTACAGCGCCCTCCACAAAATGGCTGTCACCATCAACTTCTAGTGCTAACTTGATTTCCGGTGAGTAGAAATCTAGCACAAATGCTGCTACACTATATTGTCTGCGAAATTTACAATTCTCAAGCCGTCTGTTTCTAATGTGTTCCCATAGTCGCTTTTCAGCTTCTGTCATTTCTGTGCGAAGCTTCTGTCGCTTGAATTTTTCTGAGGGTCTGTTGTAGAGTTTTGTCATTGTTATATAGGATTTTTTTGTGGGTCTTTTGGTTTTTTAACCCCCCCAACCCCCCCTTGCTAAGGGGGGGCTAAGAGTTTTTTGAGTTTGTTCGGTGGTGGTACGGTTTATGGTTGAATGAAAATACCGATCGCATTATGAACTCTCGCAGCAGTTGACGGAGGTCGATCGAGCAAACTACCTCCCAAATACAAACTCGTCGAACTTCCCCCATCCAAATTTAAAGCCTCCACAGCACCCATTTGCTGCAATATCTGCGCCAGTTCTGCAAAATTTGGCCCGGCCCCGCCCGCGCGATTGTGCACCGCTACAATTAGCAAATTCCCCGCAGCAGTTCGCCCGATCGCACTTCTAATTGCTGTCTGTCGAACGTAAGCATCGCTAAACCCTTCCGCCTTCGCATCCAGCACAATTCGACTGTTTTGTACCAACACGGGCCCGCCGCCGAGAATGTAAGGAAAACGGTTGAAATCCGCAGGAATTGTGTTAGTTTCCAAACGCAATAAAGTGCCGATCGAAAGTTGAGGTACAGGGGAAAAATCGGAACGCAAAGCTAAAATATAACCGTTAGCAGGAATTGGAAAAGTTGTTGTTTCCGCCGCACCTCCGGGGGATTGGCTGACAACTCTATCGCCCGCAACTGTTACAACTATCTCATTTTCAGAAAACGGAGTATAAGTTGTTCCCCAATCGGGATTGTAGCGACCGATTCCCGATTGTACGTAGGCACTATTTAGATGAGAAACAGGCAAACGCTGATTTGCAGGAGTTATCAAAGTTTCTTGCAAAGTCAAACGATTGATGACAAATTCGCCCCGATCGTTCCAGGCGATCGCCCCCCGGTTCAATATCGGCCCGGAAAGCCATTTATTCTCGCGCCGAATTGCCCCTAAAGCTAATCGATTTATCCGATTGAAAAACCCTGCATTAATCGCCGCAGCAGTTCCCGAAACTTCTGCTGTTTGCAAGAGAGGTGCAGTGCCTTTATCTGTCGGCGGATTGCTGAGAATTGGTCGAACTTTCACACCTGTTTGACGAGGATTAACTTCTAACCAAACTACTGGAAAACGAGCTGTTCCTAAATTTTGATACTGCTGCCGCCATCTGACTCCCTGTGCCCAAAGAATGTTTTTTTCTATTAACGAATCGGGGCGAATGTCGATAACTAATCGATTGGGATTTCCCAAGCTGAAAACTTGCGGCCGCCAACCTAAAGGAATTGTGACTTTGACTTTGGTTTGAGCGCCAGCAGGTTCGACTTTTAGTGATAGCAATTGTTTGCTGGTGGCAAAAGTGCGATCGACCGCATTGCGATCGACTTTGGCATCGATCGCGATCGACCATTCTTGACCGGCGATCGGTTTTGCGGGCGTTATTTGCAGCGGGAGAGCGGGTTTGGTCGGGTCGTCTGGTGTTTCGAGGTTTGGCGCTGCGGGGATGATTGGCAGCGGGAGAGCGGGCTTTGTGGGGTCGTCCGGGGTATCTGGCGGTGTGGGTGTCGGCGACGGGCTTGGTTTATCGACAAAGTTGACTTGCCACGGGGCGGGGCGATCGAGATCTACAACAATGCGATCGCCCGATTCTATTTCTGCTTGCCGAATTCCGGTAACACTTGCAGTTTGAGAAGTAATTTTTAGAATATTCCCATCAGCAGATATCTGCCAGCCCGCAAGTCTAGCAAAATCGGTAACATCTAAGTAACGATACGGGCCTGTTGCGCGCGCTGCTAAGCTTTGAGCGCCGGTTAAAGATACCGAAAACCACTGCACCGGTTGTTTGGCACTGTCGGTGGCGCTGAGCAAATCCACTCCCGCACTTTGCATCAATCCAACATCAGCAATCCAAGTTCGGAAATCCGCAGAAGTGCTGTTTGCCGGCTGCTGAGTCCAAGCTAGGGGAAAAATGCGACCGTTTAGGGACACTTGGCGGCCTTGTCTAATTATCGAAGAGGGCGGTACAGATTGAGCCAAAAGCCTAAAGTCCGACAGGGGTTTCAACCCCTGTCTTATAGCTGAAGTTCTCTCAACAGAACTATGGGTCAATATTTCATTCGGTTTTAACCGACTTTCACTATCAGCCAGGGAATTCATTCCCTGGCGGGATCTCGAAGCATGAATCAACCCAGCCCCCTCCCCGTCTTGTGCTCTTCCGGGTTGATTCCAGAGCAAAGACGGGGCGATCGCCAGTACGGGTAAAATCGACACTGACAATATAGAACGCCAACAGGACAAATTACATTTCACAGCTTACAACTCACAATTTCATTCCTAAACGCATGGGGATCTAGAAACCAGGAATATCCGTATGTTTCTTCTTACTAAGCGGCGCTAATTGCCCTAAAGATCTACTACCAACTGCTCACCCCGGAAGAGAAATCACAAACTCCGAACCCTGCCCCACGGAGGAATTTACGAGTAACGTACCTCCATGTTTTTCCACCACAATTTGGCGGGCTATAGACAATCCTAATCCGGTTCCTTGACCCACAGACTTAGTTGTAAATAAATGGTTAAAGATGTTTTCCTTGACTGAGTTCGACATCCCCACTCCATTATCCTTAATCCGAATCAAAACCTGATTGTTGGATTCGCTCAGAGCAGTTTGAACCGTGATTTGATTGGGTAGGGCTTTAATTTCACTAAAAATGCGCCCCTTATTTGACTCCTCCAGAGCATCAATGGCATTAGCCAGTACATTCATAAATACCTGGTTCAACTGTCCGGGAAAGCATTTTACGAGGGGTAAGTTACCGTACTCTTTCACAACTTCAATAGCAGGGCGGAACTCGCTGGCTTTTAAACGGTGCTTGAGAATCAGCAGAGTGCTGTCGAGTCCGTCGTGAATATTGAAAGAAACTGGTCGATCGCTATCTGCCCTCGAAAACGTTCTCAAACTCGTACTGATATTGCGGATGCGATCGACTCCCTCGTTCATTGAGCTAATCAATTTCGGCAAATCTTCTCGCAAATACTCCAAGTCTATATCCTCAATTTTTTCTTCAATTTTAGATCCTGGCTTGGGAAAACTATCTTGATATAGATCGATTAGCTCGAACAAATCTTGTAGATATTCTTGAGCGGGTTGCAAATTGCCGGCGATAAAGCCTACGGGATTGTTAATTTCGTGGGCTACCCCTGCGACTAAGTTTCCCAGAGCAGACATCTTTTCACCCTGCACCAATTGCAACTGCATCTGTTTGAGATCGTTGAGATAAACCTCTAATTTTTGGGCATATTCCTGAGATTGTTGATACAGTCGCGCGTTCTGTAAGGAAATTGCTGCTTGCGAGCAGAGGATGTTGAGGATGGCGACGCGATCGCGCGTAAACGCCCCCGTTGTGAGATTATTCTCTATATACAAAATCCCCATGACTTTGCCTTGATGGAGAATGGGAGTGCATAAAACACTCTTGGGTTGCTGTTGGATGATGTAAGAGTCAGAAGCAAACGTGGTTTGAGTGCTGACATTATCAAACACTAAGGTTTCTTTTGTGCGTTTGACATAATTAATTAAGCTCAGAGGAATTGCTTGACTCTCTTCAACTAGCAGAGAGTCTAGATGGCAATCTTGACGATTTGTACAGTGGACGGCAACTCTCCAATTTCCCTCTTCATTTAAAATTAATGCTCCGGTTTGTGCTCCGGCATTCTTCACAACCACTTGCATCAAAGTAGTCAGCAATTGCTCTAGCTCGATTTCGCTGGAGAGAGCTTGAGACGCTTCAATCACGGTTGGCAAATCTACTAACTCCGAACTGCTGGTGCTGCCAATAATTGTCCTATTACTATTAGAGATGGATGATGATCCATTGGTGGAGGTGTGAATTGTTTCGTTCGGATGCTGACGATTTTGATTCGCTTGTAGGATAGCAGCAAGAAGTTGGGGATAACGCTTTTCTAGGTGGTCAATCTTCGCTTTTGCTCCCCAACGAGCGTAGGCATAGTAGGCATCGATTAAATAGGGTTTTGCGAGTTTCTCTTTGCCCCATTCTAAGTAGAATTTAGCCGCGAGTTCGTTAGCTAAAGCTTCTTCGTTGATGTACTCGTTTTCTTTAGCAAGGGCAATGGCGCGATCGTACATCTCTATCGCCTCGACTTTTTCTCCTAGAACCCGATGCCGTTGGGCCTCTACTAGATAGAATTTATGCAGATGATTCATGGGGGCATGATGCGCCCAGTTTTGCATTTTTTCTTGATTAGCTTGTACTCTGTTGAGAAGTTTCTGTTGTTCGGACTGTGGAGTGTCAGAATACACCGCCAACCGCCCCAAAGAATCGTAGAAATGGAAAACAGGAACAACGGGCATTCCTATTACTGCATTTAAATAGTTCTCTGCTAGAGCGATATTATCAATCGCTTCTGAGTATTTTTCAAACCAATAACAAAGTAAAAACTTGTTTAAATATATGTAGGCAAATCCCACTTGGTCATTTGTTTGCTGGTAAACTAGCAACTTGATCTGCTCATCGTAGGCTTCACCCTTAAGAATGCAGGAATTTTGACTTTTTCCCAGCAGATTCAAGACAGCCTGCCAATAAATTTCTATATAATTAAGCGGTTTTTTTTGTTTGATTTTATCAATAGCATCTCTGTTTCTTGCTATCTCTCTTTCAAGGGCAGTCAGTTCTTTGCCACTATAGTAAGCTGAACAGGAATACTGTAATAAATTATAGGCTGCATATTCTAAATCTCCTGTCTCCATTCCGCTCGAATAAGCTGACACCAAAGGCTCTAAGGTTTCTCTGAGATGCTCTTTGCAATGTCGGATCAAGAAATTTACTACGAAGGCTGTCTTGGCTTTGATTTCTTGAGAATTTAACTTTGACACTAGACTTAAAGCCAATTGACCGAACTGATAACCTGAATCAATATCTCCCACAACTCCACAAAGAAGAAAACCATAATTGGCGTAAGCAAAGGGAGAAACGGAAGCATTCCCATATTGGACGGATAATTGTACTTGTTTGCACACAGTCAAAGGCAACAGTGCAGGAGCAGCAAGGTATGCAGTAGCAAAGATACTTGATAAAAGTCTTATGGCTGCTAGTTTATAGGGCTCCCTCATTTGAGGCAGCTCAATTAAATCCTCAATTCGCTTCCCGTTCAAAATTGCCGCAGTTTCCCCTAATGCCTGCCCAATATCAGACGGATTTGGCTCGGAGGGAAACTCTACCCCCAACAGTTTTAAAACTTGTAGTCCCGTATTCAGCGCTTCCTGTAGCTTATTTTGCGCCATATAAGCTTCTATCTGTACTTCATATACCTTGACTTTGTCCAGTAGCATTTTGGCGCAGCTTTCCACCACTGATGCCAATTCTTCCATCCCGTCAAAGTCACCGTTTAGATATGCCGCATCTGCTCCTTCTGAGTACAGTGATAACGTCATTTCATATTGATTTTGCCAGTTATTTGCTGTCAGTAATTCCCTACCTATTTTGAAGTATTCAACCGCAGCCGAATAAGCAGTAGCAGCTTTGGCTTTCTTTCCTGCAACCAGATTCAATCCTGCTAATTGCTCGCGTTCTGCCTCCTGGGTAATTAGCTCAACTCCCACATTTAAGTGGTTGACAATATCAAAGATTCTTTCTTCTCGATCGGCTTCGGGCGTATTCTTTAACAGCAGTTGACCGATTTTTAAGTGAGTCGATCGCTTTTGGTCTTCAGGAATCAGGGAATAGGCAGCTTGTTGGACGCGATCGTGTAAAAACTTATATTTGGGTACTTGGTCGTGGGTAATTGATAATTGGTCAAATTCCTGACCATTCCCGATTACCGATTCGCTATTTTCCTCTGTTTGATAAAACTTATAAACTTCGGTAATGGGTAAAATTAACCCATCTTGTAGTGCCTTCCATAAAGCTGTTGCGGTTTCTACTGGCGAATTTTCATCAACAATTGCTAACGTCGCCAAATCGAACTGATTGCCAATACAAGCAGCTAATTTTAAAACTTCCTGCGTCCTGGTTGGCAACTTTCGCAACTGAAGTGCCATGAATTCTACTACATCATCCGTTAGTGCCAAGGTTCGCACTCGGGCAATATCGCACTGCCAATACCGAGCTTCAAAATTAAATTCAATTAGCCCATCTTCATGCAAAGATTTGAGGAATTGTGTGCTGAAGAATGGATTGCCTAGGGTTTTCTGATAAACGAGTTCTGTTAAAGGCAGAGCCAACGCTGTAGAACAAGCTAGAGTATCGGCAACTAAACTATTTACGTCGGAACGATCGAGCGGAGCTAAGGTAATAGTATTCACCTTTGCTTCAGTTTTTTGAATTTCTGCTAACGTCAGCATCAATGGATGCGCTGGAAATACTTCGTTATCCCGATAAGCTCCAATTAATAAGAGATAGCAGTTATCGCTAGCACTCATCAGCAGTTGAATTAATTTTAACGATGCTGAGTCTGCCCATTGCAAATCGTCCAAGAAAATTACTAAGGGATGTTCTTTTGTGGTGAAGATTTGAATGAAATTTTCAAACAACAAGTTAAAGCGATTTTGAGCGGCACTGCCAGAAAGTTCCGGGACTGGCGGTTGCTGTCCGATAATTCGTTCAAGTTCGGGAATGACTTCAACTATCGCTTGAGCGCTATCGCCTAAAGCTGTCAAAATTTCTGATTTCCATTGTTCAACTTTCGCATCTGTTTCCGATAGCAATTGTCCCATTAAATCGCGAAAAGCTTGGACAAATGCACTAAAGGGTAGGTTGCGTTGGAATTGGTCAAATTTGCCTTTAATAAAGTAGCCTCGCTGTCTGACAATTGGTTTGTGAACTTCGTTGACGACAGCGGTTTTGCCAATGCCGGAGAAACCGGCAACGAGCATCATTTCGGTGCTTCCCGCACTCACGCGCTCGAAGGCGGATAGCAGGGAGAATACTTCGCTTGCTCTACCGTATAATTTTTCGGGGATGATGAAGCGATCGCACAAATCTCGCTGCCCTATTTTAAAGTTAGTCAGCGCCCCTGTCTCTTGCCACTGGTACAAACAAGTTTCCAAATCGTACTTGAGTCCTAGGGCGCTTTGATAGCGGTCTTCAGCATTCTTCGCCATCAGTTTGCTGACAATAAGAGACAGCACTAATGGAACGCTCTGGTTGACAATTGAGGCTGGGATAGGTTGTTTGGCGAGGTGGCAGTGTACCAAATCCATTGGATCGTCTGTTTGGAATGGCAACTTTCCTGTTAGTAATTCGTAGAATGTTACTCCTAGCGAGTAGAAATCTGTGCGGTAATCAATGCCTCGGTTCATCCGCCCAGTTTGTTCGGGAGATATGTATGGTAAAGTGCCTTCGAGGACGTTAGGATTTTGAATTTCTTGGGTTTCGCGCGGCAGCAGGGAAGCGATGCTCAAATCAATCAGCTTGACTTCTTTGCTGACCGGGTTAATGAGAATGTTGGCGGGCTTGAGGTCTTTATGGATGACTCGGTGGCGATGAAGTCCGTCAAGGGCGTTGGCAATTTGAATCGCCATCGGAAAAAACTCGTTAACGGGCAAGCCTTCTAGAGGTTCGTTGCTAGCGGATGCAATACTTGAGAGGTAGTTACTTAAGGAAATTCCGCCAAAGTCTTCCATCACCAGAGCATAGCGGTTATGATAGCTCTCCAGGCTGTATGCCTTGACAGTGCCGGGGATATTTAAGTTTTTAGCAATCACGTATTGGTTGCGGAAGTGAACCAATTCGTTGAAGCTGGGAAAGTCTTTTCGCAGTAGTTTGATCGCGACGGGTTGCCCATTTTCCGAGCGAATACCGCGATAAACTAGAGTTCGATTGCCTGCGTATATTTGCTCGTTTATGTGATATCCCAGAAAAAAATTTGTGATCTCAGTCATATCTACGTATTCCTACTGCTAATGTCAAGCCAAAAGCTTTTTAGAGTTGATATCTACTATTGTCGCTCTATCTCCCGTGCTATTGCTTGAATTACATTTTTCTTAACATATTTTGGAGATCGAATTATGAAAGAGCTATTTGAAAAACAAGACTTAATATTTTATGTAAGAGCTGTTGATACGGCAGTTGAGACTAAGTAGAAAATGACTTAGCTAAAGCTGATTGAACGACAGCAGTTCAAGGCAGAGGAACTTCAGAAGCCAATTAATAGGCTTGGCATAATTATGAGATGATTTTTGACACTCTCGGCCCTAAATAAACTGAGATTCTTGTTAGGGTTAAGCTGTCGCGCATTTAAATTGTATATTCTCCCCGGGCGGGACACCCCACAAGACTTTGATTTTTTTTGACAGACAATTTAAATGCCGCAACAGCTTATGGACAACTGTCAACGTTTTTCGGCCAGGCATCTTAGCCTGGGTTCTGGACGATCGCTTACAAGAGTTGCGCGCAAACTCTGACTGTAATTGGTGAAATTCGATCGGTTTCTTGATACACTTGATGTTCGCGGCCCGAGAGTTGACTGCACAATAAGACAGGTTTCACGAGTTGTGAACCGCGCTGCTACATTGCACCTACCGACTGACCGGGCAGGTGGGTTTTGTGTCTGCGGGCGCTGACTAAACCAACTCAACAGCGCAGCCAACAAAATAAAGCTAGATTTACTATCTACCCGTGTTCGCTGCAAGGCTACCCTTGCGGACTCAGGAAAAAAACACCCAAAAAACTCGTGAAGCGCAGCTATCCCGTAGGGAATCGCCTGCAATGTATCTAGTTGCAGGGCGGCGATTTCCCAAAGAATCACTGCTTTTTAACAGCAGGGTATTCTAGGAGACATCTCCGAGAGGATGCGAGCGAGATAATTTAAAATCTGCAAACAGGGTTTCAGTGCTAAGTACAGGCCGCATAGACGTAAATTTTTAATCAAATCAGCTTCCAATGTGCTGTCTTAAAGTTTACTAGGCTCCCACCGCTCGGCAGCTTTCTCTCCGAGCTATAAAAACGCATCAACCACACAATCACGGAAATAACATTCAATCAACATGGGTAACACGATCGATCCAAACAGAAACGTGCATCAGACTCAGCGAGGAACACCCTATGCCGGCCAAAGCTGGTTAGTGGAAGAAAGAGATGCCTGCGGTGTGGGTTTTATTGCCAACCAAAACGGTGCAGCTACTCACTCCTTAATTCAAAAAGCGCTCCCAGCTTTAACTTGTCTGGAACACCGCGGCGGTTGCAGCGCCGACTCGGATTCCGGCGACGGTGCGGGTTTAATGACCGCGATTCCTTGGGAATTGCTGGATGCTTGGTTTGCCGAACAGGGAATTGTGCCTCCCGCACGGGAAAACTGCGGCGTGGGAATGCTGTTCCTGTCTCAAGATAAATTTCAAGCGACTATAGCGCGGCAAGTGGTTGAGCAAGTTCTGACCGATCGCGGGCTGAAAGTTTTGGGATGGCGCAAAGTTCCCATCGTACCGTCGGTTTTGGGCGAGCAAGCGCTAGAAAATCAACCTCAAATCGAACAAGTAATTGTCAGTTCACCGCAATTAGCCGGAGACGAACTCGACAGACACCTATTTCTGGCGCGCCGCACGATCGGACACGCCCTGTCAAATCGGCCCAACTTCACCCGCCAAGACTTTTATACTTGCTCTTTCTCCTGCCGCACGATCGTCTATAAAGGCATGGTGCGATCGGCCGTACTGGCAGAATTTTACCCAGACCTGAAAAATCCCGCTTATAAAAGCTCCTTTGCCGTCTATCACCGGCGCTTCAGCACCAACACGATGCCACGCTGGCACTTAGCCCAGCCCATGCGCTTGCTGGGACACAACGGGGAAATTAACACGCTGTTGGGCAATATTACCTGGATGAAGGCGCGGCAAGCGAATTTATCTCACCCGAATTGGAGTCAAGCGGACATCGACACGTTCAACCCAATTGTCAATTCCGACAGCAGCGATTCGGCAAACTTGGACAACGTGATGGAATTGTTGGTGCACTCCGGCCGCACCCCCCTAGAATCCCTAACAATTATGGTGCCCGAAGCCTACAAAAATCAGCCGGATTTGGCTCCTTATCCCGAAATTGTCGATTTTTACGAGTATTACAGCGGCATTCAAGAACCTTGGGACGGCCCCGCACTGCTGGTGTTCAGCGACGGCAAACAAGTAGGTGCTACGCTCGATCGCAACGGTTTGCGGCCGGCCCGCTACTGCATTACTAAAGACGGTTTGGTAATTGTGGCTTCCGAAGCCGGAGTTGTCGATATTCCCGAAGCAGATATTGTCGAAAAAGGCCGTTTGGGACCCGGACAAATGATTGCAGTTGACCTGCAAACCAAGGAAATTCTCAAAAATTGGCAACTCAAGCAGCGAATTGCTAAGCGGCATCCCTACGGCGAATGGCTGAAACAAAACCGCGAAATCTTGCAGCCGCAGCCTTTTGCCGAAACAGCAACCCTCGACTCGCAAACGCTGTTAGCAACCCAAACTGCTTTCGGCTACACGGCCGAAGATTTGGACATGGTGATCGTCGAGATGGCGAGTTCTGGGAAAGAACCGACTTTCTGCATGGGCGATGACGTTCCCTTAGCTGTGCTGTCAGAAAAGCCTCAGTTGCTGTACAACTATTTCAAACAGCGGTTCGCTCAAGTCACAAATCCGCCGATCGACCCCCTGCGCGAGGGGATGGTGATGTCGCTGACGATGAGTGTCGGCCTGCGGGGCAATTTACTGCAAGCAGTGCCGGAAAATGCCAAGCGGCTGAAAATTGATTCCCCCGTACTCAACGACGCTGAACTGTCTTTCTTGAAAGAGCAAAAGTCTTTCCCAGCTACCGAATTGTCAACGCTTTACAAAATTTCTGCCGGGCCAGGAGGTTTGAAAACCGCAGTCGAGCAACTTTGTCAAGAAGCGGCTGCTTCGGTGCGCGAGGGTTCGAGGATTCTGATTTTGAGCGATCGACTTTTGAAGAAAGAAGGCGATGGATCTTCTGTTGGATTGAGTGCAGAATGCACTTATATTCCGCCCTTCCTGGCAGTTGGTGCGGTTCACCACCACTTAATTAGCGTCGGCCTGCGGATGCAAACTTCCCTAGTTGTCGATACCGCCCAATGTTGGAGCACTCACCACTTCGCTTGTTTGCTCGGTTACGGGGCGGTGGCTGTTTGCCCTTACCTGGCTTTGGAAAGCGTGCGCGCCTGGTGGTCTGACGCCAAGACTCAAAACTTGATGCAGCACGGCAAAGTTCCCAATATTACCGTGACACAAGCTCAAGCTAGATACCGCACAGCGGTGGAAAACGGCTTGCTGAAGATTATGTCGAAAATGGGGATTTCGCTGCTGTCTAGCTATCAAGGAGGGCAAATCTTTGAGGCGATCGGCATTGGCGGCGATTTGCTCGATTTGGGCTTTAAAGGCACTGTTTCCCGCATCGGCGGTTTGAGTGTGGCGGAACTCGCTAACGAGGTAATGTCTTTCCACAGTCAGGCTTTCCCAGAATTGCACCTCAAAAAGCTGGAAAATTACGGCTTCGTGCAGTACCGCCGGGGCGGCGAATATCACATGAACAGCCCGGAAATGGCGAAGGCTTTGCACAAGGCTGTGACTACTTTTAAGGCTCAGACTAACGGTAACGGCAATGGGGCCGAACCAAAAATGACACCAATTGGTGTCAAAAATTCTGAAACGGCTTACGATCACTACGAGGTTTACAAGCAACAGCTCGAAAACCGCCCGGTAACGGCTTTGCGGGATTTGCTGGATTTTGCGAGCGATCGTCCTCCCATTGCCATCGAAGATGTAGAATCTGTAGCAGATATTGTCAAGCGGTTCGCCACCGGCGGTATGTCTCTCGGCGCTTTGTCGCCGGAAGCCCACGAAACTCTCGCGATTGCCATGAACCGCATCGGCGGCAAATCCAACTCCGGCGAAGGCGGCGAAGACCCGGTGCGCTACAAAGTGCTAAACGATGTGAGCGAGGCCGGTTTCTCACAAACGCTACCTCACTTGAAAGGTTTGCAGAACGGCGATACAGCTTCTTCATCCATCAAACAAGTAGCTTCGGGACGCTTCGGGGTGACTCCTGAGTACCTGATGAACGCCCAACAAATCGAAATTAAAATCGCACAAGGTGCGAAACCAGGTGAAGGCGGTCAATTGCCGGGGCCGAAAGTGAGCGAGTACATTGCTTATTTGCGCCGATCGAAACCGGGTGTCACGCTGATTTCGCCTCCTCCTCACCACGACATTTATTCGATCGAGGATTTGGCGCAGTTGATTTTTGACTTGCACCAAATCAATCCGAAAGCAGGAGTTTCGGTGAAGTTGGTGTCGGAAGTCGGCATCGGGACTGTAGCCGCCGGTGTAGCCAAGGCAAATGCTGATGTGATTCAAATTTCCGGCCACGATGGCGGCACCGGTGCTTCTCCTTTGAGTTCGATCAAGCACGCAGGTTCTCCGTGGGAACTCGGGTTGACAGAAGTTCACCGGGTGCTGATGGAAAATAAATTGCGCGATCGAGTTTTGCTCCGCGTTGACGGTGGCTTTAAAAGCGGCTGGGACGTGATTGTAGGCGCTTTGATGGGCGGCGAAGAGTACGGTTTCGGCACGGTGGCAATGATTGCAGAAGGCTGTATTATGGCTCGCGTTTGCCACATGAATACTTGTCCGGTGGGGGTGACAACTCAACAAGAACACTTGCGGAAACGGTTCCCGGGTACGCCGGAACACGTGGTTAATTTCTTCTATTTCGTAGCACAAGAAGTGCGGAGTTTGCTGGCAAAATTGGGTTATAAGTCGATCGCAGATATCATCGGCCGCGCGGATTTGCTGAAAATGCGGGATGGGGTGAAACTAACTAAAACTCAAGCGATTAATTTGGATTGTTTGACCAAGTTACCGGATACTAAGAGCGATCGATCTTTCTCGGTGCACGGCGGCGTACACACCAACGGGCCAGTGTTAGATGACGATTTGCTCGCGGATGCTGAGATTCAAAGTGCGATCGCCAATCACGGCACTGTTAGCAAGAGTGTAAAATTGGTGAATACCGATCGCACTGTAGGCGCGCGTTTAGCAGGTGCGATCGCGCAGCAACACGGCAACACCGGCTTTAGCGGTCAAATCACCCTCAACTTCACTGGTAGCGCGGGCCAAAGCTTCGGCGCGTTCAATTTGCCGGGGATGACGCTGGTGCTGTCAGGCCAAGCCAACGACTACGTTGGTAAGGGGATGCACGGTGGCGAAATCGCGATCGCACCGCCTGCTGGTGCGACTTATGATGCTTCTGAAAATGCGATCGTCGGTAACACTTGTTTGTACGGTGCGACGGGCGGAACTCTGTTGGCTGCGGGTAAAGCTGGCGAACGGTTTGCGGTGCGTAACTCGATGGCGAAAGCAGTCATTGAAGGTGCGGGCGATCACTGCTGCGAGTACATGACTGGCGGCGCGATCGTCGTGTTGGGAAAAGTCGGCCGCAACGTCGGCGCTGGAATGACTGGCGGCTTGGCTTATTTCCTCGATGAAGATGGCAGTTTCCCGGCTCACGTCAACGGGGAGATTGTGAAGATGCAGCGCGTTTGTACGGCTGCTGGGGAGGCGCAGTTGAAGGAGTTGATTGAGGCTCAGCGCGATCGAACCGGCAGCAAGAAAGCTGAGAAGATTTTAGCAAATTGGTCGGAATATTTGCCTAAGTTCTGGCAAGTTGTGCCGCCGAGTGAAGCGAATTCGCCGGAGGCTTCGGAACAAAAGATTGCTGTGGAAGTTTAATTTTGCAGTTGGTTAAATAGATGAGGGGTGACGCGAGTTGCCCCTTTTTTAAGGTTCACATACTCAACAATTTCTGATTGTTTGCGGTTGGCTAAAACAAAAGTCGCGATCGCATTTTCTTTTCTCTGTGCAAAAATTGCTATCAAATCAGTTATACTCAAAACGCTCGATCGCAGCCTACCCCCTCAAAAAATTGCGATCGCTGGCTTCCAAGTCAAAAACGCCACCTATAAAGCTGAGCTAGCTCTCATTTAGTTTGCATATCGTAATTATCAAGAAAACCTATCATTTTTTGTCAGTAGCTTTCCGCTGCTCCCTCCGGGTTGTACAGCAAAAGTTAAATACGCGTAAGCTTATCTGCACTGAGCGAAAAGTTTTGTTACAATAGGTAAGCTGTTACAAATCGTAACTTATGCTGATTTCTATTTTAATAATTGACGTTGCCCTCGTTGCCTGGTCTTTGCACTTAATGCAAGAGGCGATCGCGCAACGGGAATTTTCACTAATGCTAGCCGGGACCCTAGTTGCTGTCTCAGCCGCGGCTCTGGTAGTCGTCTACTTTCTCATGGGGTCTTGTTTGAGCCATTTGACCGAAATATCCCAACACACTTACTAAATCATAGTAGGGGATTGACCATTGTCCGGAAGCGAAGAGATTTTTTTGGAAAAAAGCCGAAAGCCTTGCCAATCCAAGGTTCAAAACTAATTTACCCAAAAAGCTTGACAAATATTGGTCACTTAAGGCATGATTGAGAGCGCGAAAAGAAAGGGGAATTAGCTCAGTTGGTAGAGCACTACAATGGCATTGTAGGGGTCAGCGGTTCGAGCCCGCTATTCTCCATAAAGAAACCCGTTCACAGAGCGGGTTTTGTCGTTTATCCCTCAAAACTGTTATATTGGACATTCTCAATTAGGACGACAGCAGCAGACAACTCCAGACATTTTTTACGATAAATTTACGATAAATTTTCGATATGCCAAAAGGTTCAGTAAATATTGAAGTTTTCAAAGAGCGTCTACGACTTGCCTGGTCATGGCAGGGTAAACGCTTTTCGTTATACATGGGTTTATCGGACACAACCATCAATCAGAAAGTTGCTTCCATGAAAGCTCAGCAAATTGAGCTTGATATGGCTACCAACAATTTTGACCCCTCCCTGAGCAAGTACAAGCCTCAGAAATATGAATCCATTTCTGTTTCTCAGCTTTTTGACCAATTTGTCGAATATAAGCGCCATACCATCTCGATCGGTGGCTTAAATAAATATCTCGCACTACAAAAACACGTTTCTGAGTTTTTCAAAAGCAAAACAGCGATTTCTGTTTCTGAAAGTGTGGGACTGAAATTTAAGGAATTTTTGGCACAGAAACTTGAACCCGTTACGGTACGCGAACGGATCGTTTTGATCAATGCTTGCTGGGAATGGGCGCTAAAAAAGAAGCTGGTTCTCGAAAATCCTTGGGCTGATGTCAAGGTTTCGGTTCCGCCCAAACAGCGCCCAGAACCGTTCACACTGACCGAAATAAGCGCCATCGTCCAGAAATTCCGCTCAAACTCCAATTTGAAACATTATGCGGACTATGTGGAATTCAAGTTCGGTGTCGGCCTCCGCACCGGGGAAGCAGCAGCTCTGATCTGGCGACATTGTTCCGCCAACTGCGCTCGCATCTGGATTGGTGAAAGTTTGAGTAATGGCGCTCGTAATGGCACGAAGACCAACAAAGCGCGCACGGTGCCGCTAACACGGACGCTTCAACAGCTATTGCTAAATCGACGACCAACTAAGGGAATGCCCGACGATTTAATTTTCACCAGCACAAACGGCTGTGCGATCGACTCCAAGAATTTCTGTAAGCGCTACTGGAAACCAGCGCTTGCTGAATTAGGGATTGATTATCGGCGACCCTATACCACCCGACACACACTAATTTCTCATGGTTTGGAATCTGGCATCAATCCGGTCGCTGTGGCATCGCTCACCGGCCACAATGTCCGCACTTTGTACGAAAATTATGCCGGACTCGTCAACCCAGCACGGCTACCAGACTTGCTCCCCGCATTGAACCCTGCTTTCGACCCGGTTTTGTCCCCGGTTTTAAAGGCTGATTCTCCGGTCGATCGCTCAGATACCTCTCCATAAATTTCTGATGATCGGGGTGATTGATATCCCTATTGCACATTATTAATTGATCCTGAAGAACAGAATTATAGAGAACTTTCCCGCTGGGATTTGGCCTCCAGTGAATGCCTTCTAAAAGTTTATTGTTTTGTCTGTACCGGATTAGGGTTCTTGCGCTACATTTTAAAATTTTGCAAGCAGTGCTAGCGTTACAGAAATTATCCATTTTCATAATTGAGTAAATGTTTGATTACGTTATCCTTTTTTGGCGCATCATTTCGATAAGCAATATTGGCGCTTCTTCTGCAGAAAGTAATTGAGTCCGAGCGCCATAAACTTTGAGCTTGAATTTTTGTTCAACTGTGACTTTAGTTAGTTGAGCTTAATTTTTCCCTTCATTTGTCATAGTTTGTTTCTGTTTCCTCATCTGTTGTTAGTTGCTGAGTTGCGATGTTATTTTTGAGCGATATCAATTGATTGATTCGATCGCGAACTAAATCATCCTCTCCTTCCAACCACTGAACTATCACAGCCGTCTCATATTTATTTCCTGGCGCTTTCCAGGCATACATTTGCGTTAGAAGAGCTTGCATCCGATCGGGGTAAAATTCCATCCACCAAATCAGAGCAATATCTCGAAGTTTTTTCGCATCTTCTTCAGTTACCTGTTCGGCACGAGATTCGGCTGTGGATTCGGATAGGAGTGCAGATACAGGTGTGGTTATAGGTGGTGTTGGTTCCGATATAGGTTCAGATGTAGGTATGGGTTCCGATATAGGTTCAGATGTAGGTATGGGTTCCGATATAGGTTCAGATGTGGTAGGGAAAGTATTCAGGAGAGGAGGAGTCAGGAGGGAAGAGGAATCTGTCTCCTCCTAACTCCTGTCTCCTTCTTCGAGGGTGTGGGTGTGAGCAATGCAGTGAAAGCGACTTTTTCGGCTTCGGTCAGCATCGACCAGACTTTTTGGCGATCGGCGGCACCGGCGCAGCAAACTTCCTTTAGGACACTGTGAATATCTTTGGCTACTTCCCGATCGCCCGTTTCGATCGCTAACCGAATAAATTTGACTAGCTCGGTTATTTCCTCTTCCTGCTGAACCTGCTGATCGACCTCATTTTTTTGATAATCAACCTTTTTTTCATGAGGTCGATCAGAAATTAATCCTTGCTCCGTAAGACTTTGATCGACCCGATCGACCCGATCATCCTTTTCACCCAAACTCTCAAAATCTTCTTCTCCCGTCGAGTCAGCATTCTTAAATTTTGTTGAGTTGGCGCTCGGATCAACAGTCAAATCAGTAGTCGAATCAGCAGTCGAATCAACGATCCTCTTCGAGGGCTTCGCTAACGGATAAGCAGTCTGATCTCGAATTTTTAAAGTTTGGGAAAAAGGGTGATCGGGTCGATCGGGTCGATCAAAGTCTTACGGAGCAAGGTGATCAACCTCGCGATCGACCTCGGTTTTTTGAGTAGGTCGATTGCGAGCTCGATCAGCGAGTTCATCTGGTTCGAGTTTTGCCCAAACCCGAACTCGCTTCTCTCGGATCATTCGGAACTCTCCTTCCCATCCCATTTTTTTAAGGATGGCTGAGCAGCGCATCTGGTGCGATCGCTCTTGCCGACTCAAATCAACTTGAAGATGGCTGAGCAGATCGCTGAGCCGAAGATAGTCACGGTGCTCGGTGTAGCTGACAATGAAATCTTCCCAAGGGTCTGAGGTTTGGAATTCCTCAGTGATACCAAATCCGATTATGGTAAACGACTTATGATCGAGGCTTCGGGCAATTTTCGAGTGAAAGACTAAAAGTGTCATTCTACCGTGGGTCTTGGGGGAGACGAAAGCAAAAAACACGCCCGGCGTAGCGCTCGCTCGCGCCAACCCTCCGAAGTTGAGATAGTGAAAGAAAAGTAAAACCGTCAATAACTATGCCAAAAAAAGCAAACTTAGAGGTAAGGATTCAGGTAAAAAATAGTTCATTGCAATACTTCGGACAGTTTTTTAACGGCCCTGTAAGCCTTACAGAGAAAGCCCTGCCATTTTTAACGCATTTTAGGAAACTTAGGGCTGGACTTAAACCTTGAAATAATAGTCCACCATATAGCCAGTCTGGGTTTCGGACACTCGATTAGATATAAAACTGTCCGAAGTATTGTCATTGAGAGCCGAGAAATATGGTAATGTAGTCAGATGAGCGAAAAACCAGAGTTATCAGCACTAAAAATGGAAATAGTTGAGCACTTGAGCCGTGAGGAACTGGTCAAAATTGTGCTCAGACAACAGAAGCTCATTGAAAAATTAGAACAAGAACTCGAAAAGCTCAAAGAGAGACAGCCCAGTAATAGCAAAACATCATCGAAACCCCCATCGAGCGATCTGATACAGAAATCAGAGACAGCCAAAGTCGATGGCTTAAAAGAGTCAGAGCCAGAGTCTAAGCGTAAACCAGGAGGACAGCCAGGACATATCGGCAAAACCCGAAAAGGATTTGGACGAGTGGATAGATATCAAATCAGCACTCCTGACAATGAGTGAGCATTGTGGTAGCAGAGAATTAAGTGAGATGATTGGTTACAGCAAGCAGCAGGTAGCCTGTGCCGGTTGCCAGACCAATTGAAGTAGTGGAATATCAACGAGTCAAGTGTCAATGCCTAGAATGTGGAGCAATGGCACTCGGACCTGCCTCACCGGGCATAGTGGCAGGACAAGACTTGAGCATCCACCTACAAGCATTATTAGTATGGTTAGGTAATTATGGGCATCTATCCTCTGAAAAACAACAAGAATTGCTGCGGGAATTAGGTGGAATCGAAATTGGGATCGGCACCTTACAAGCAACAAACGCCCGGGTAGCCAATGCTGTAAAGCCGGCCGTTGAAGCCTTGTGGAAATGGGCACCATTACAACCTAGCATCCATGTGGATGAGACTCCGTGGTGTGTCAAGGGAGTCAAAGAATGGTTATGGACAGCGACAGGTAAAGATTTTTGCCTGTTCCATGCGGCAGACACTCGCAGTCGCTCAGAATTAGAAGCAATGCTCGGGAATGAGTTTGCTGGAGTATTGAGTTCTGATGATTTTAGCGTCTACAACGGTATTGAGGTGGGAGCGCAGCAGAAATGTTTAGCTCATCTACGGCGACATTTTAAGAAAGTTCTGCAAATGGGCCACGGTAACAACACTGTCGTCGCCTCTGCGTTCTTGGATTTAATTGATGAGGCATTCCGACAACATCGAAAATGGCGCGAGCAGCCTGAAGAATTAGATTATCATACTTGGGCAAGGGACTTTAAGGTCTCTGTAGCAGAATTGTTAAATACTTGGCAAGGTCATGTTGGTTATGCTGCTGGACTTTTACTGCGTTCATTGCGTGAGAAAGCGCACCAATGGTGGTATTTTTTAGACCACCCTGAAATTCCCCCTGACAATAATTTGGCGGAACGTTCTCTGCTCCTCGGCTGTGACTAAGCGTAAGGTATCTGGCGGTTCCCGCTCTATGTCTCGGTTTGAACAAACTGCTGATTTGTTATCTGTGATTCAGACTTGTCGGTTTCAAGGTATTCGTGCAATAGATTTTTTCCGTGATGCTCTATCTGCCCATTCTTGTGACTTATTTATGCCTTCTCTTATTCCCCAATCAAAGACCTGAATCCTTACCTTCAAACAATGAGTCAGGCAATCAAAAATATTACCAATTATTACTGGTTTAACTCAGGTTTAACTGGGGTTGATTTGTTAGTAGTCTAACATAACCGGATTTGGTATCACTAACTTTTTTTGCAGAGCATCAAGCTGAGAGCGACAAGACAGGAGACTCCTGCCCAATCGGAATCTGAATAGTAAACTCTGTTCCCCTGCCTGGTGCAGAAATACACTCCAAGCTTCCCCGGTGTTTTTCCACTACAATTTGCCAGCTAATCGACAACCCAATCCCTGTACCCTTACCGGGGGGTTTTGTCGTAAAAAACGGGTTAAATACGTGGCGACGAACCTCTTCCGAGATCCCTGGCCCATTGTCCACAATTCGGACAGCTACGCAATTGTTGCTTGTTACTTCTGTGCTAATCCGAATCACGCTAGGATTCGCTTTAATTTCTTCTAGCGATCTCTGCGTGTTCCACTCATCAATAGCATCGATCGCATTTGCAAGTACATTCATAAATACCTGATTCATTTCTCCCCCATAACAGTCCACTGCGGGCAGGTTTGGGCAATAGTCCCGCACTACTTCTATCGAGGGGCGGTCTGACTTAAATTTTAGCCGGCTCTGTAAAATCATCAGCGTGCTGTCCATCCCTTCGTGAAGGTTGACCGATCTCATTTCATATCCTTCTTGCCGTGCGAAGAGGCGCAAAGATAAAACGATTTCGCGGATGCGATCGGCTCCTAAGTACATCGATTTGAACATTTTAGGCAAGTCGTCTTTGAGATAATCTAGCTCGCTTGCTGCGATTTCTGCTTGTATATCTGGAACCGGATTGGGATAGTGCTTTTCGTAGAGGTCAAGGATAGTGACCAAAGTTTTTGAATATTCCAGAGCATAGGAAAGATTTCCATAAATAAAATTAATTGGATTATTGATTTCATGGGCGACCCCAGCTACGAGTTGGCCTAGCCCGGACATTTTTTCGCTCTGAATGAGCTGGCTTTGCACCTGCTTGAGTTCGTGCAGGGAATTTTCGAGCTGTAGGGCTTTGTGCCGCTCTCGCGCTTCCGATGCTTGCAAAGCTGCTTCTGCAAGCTTGCGTTCAGCAACCTCCTGCTTGAGGCGTTCATTCGTTTGGGAAAGTTCAGCGGTGCGCTCTTCTACTCGCGTCTCTAGCTCTTGTGTCAAAACTTGCAGGTCGGCTTGCGCTCGCTCGCGCTCGACAATTTGTGCCTGAAGCTTTTTAGTTAAATTTCGCAGATTCAGGTGCGTGATAGCGCGAGCTAAAACCTCTGCGTGTTGAAGGGGCTTAGTGATATAATCAACTCCCCCCACATTAAAGCCTTTGACTTTGCTTTCTGTATCGTCCAGCGCGGTCATAAAAATGACTGGGATGTCTTTAATTAACTCATTCGCTTTCAGGTTTTGGCAGGTCTCAAAGCCGTCCATTTCTGGCATCAAAACATCCAACAAAATTAAATCAGGCTGGGAATATTGCACTTTTTTGAGAGCGCTAGACCCACTGCGAGCTACCCAAACAGTGAAGCCAGATGCGCTCAAAAAATCTAATATTGAACCCAAATTAGTGGGCGTATCATCCACAATTAAAATGGTTCCTCTGTTTAAAGATTCGCTACTCATTCTTAATCCTCATCTAAACTGTTGAACAAATTCTACTAATTTGTCCTCTTCAAAGTTTTTAGTTAATTCAAGCAACTGATTGGCAAAAGGTGCATAACGCATATCTATTGCTTTCAGCTTGCTGGCTCGCTCCTCAATACTGAGGAGTTCACCTTTCATGGCTAAATCGAACAGGACTGCAACTTCTTCCGAAGGGGGAGCAATCAGTTGTTGGTCTTGGATTAGGGAAGGGGGATGTGTGAAGATACCTTCTGAACTGAAAGTTGTTCGCTCCTCATAAATCCATTCTAGCCCTAAATGCTCGCCCAAGCATTCTAACAGTTGTTCTGCCCGAATTGGTTTTAGGAGAAAAGCGTTGCAACCAGCCTGGAAAATCCCCTGGGAATCGGCGGCTAAAATGCTAGCTGAAGTGCCGATCGCAATTACATCCTTCAAGGCAGGAATTTTTCTGAGCCGCCGCACCGCTTCAAAGCCGTCCATCACTGGCATTACTAAGTCAATTATAATACAGTCGGGTTGAAATGACAGTGCTTTATTCAGGCAGTCTTGACCGTCGATTGCCTCCATCAATTCAAAGCCAATGGGAGCTAAAAGATTAACGAGAACAGAGCGATTTTCCCAGCGGTCGTCAACCACTAGAAGTTTCCGTCGCTCCCCTAAGAAACTCCTGATAATTTTTTCAGGTTCTTTTTGATGGCTTTCCCAGTTTTCAGCAACCGGTATTTCTAACTCAAACCAGAAATTACTGCCTTTACCTAAAGAGCTTTCTACTTTCAGTTCGCCGCCCATCATCTCAACTAATTGGCGACTAATTGCGAGTCCCAATCCGGTTCCCTCTGTCTGGCGAACTGACCCGGTGACTTGCTCGAAGGGCAAAAATATCTTTGACACTTGCTCCGGTTCGATGCCAATGCCCGTATCTTCTACTTGGAAACGAATTTTAGCTATTAGGGATTGGTTATCGCCCATTGGTGATGATACAGATTGCCCCGTCATCACGGAGTCTACTTTGAAAGTAACGCCTCCTTTTTCGGTGAATTTTACGGCATTGCCCAGTAAGTTGATCAGAATTTGCCGCAACCTTTTTTCATCGCCGCGGACGCAAGTGGGAAGTTGAGTTAGCGGTTCGTAAATCAAAGAGATTCCCTTCTGTTGCGCGCGAACCCGGCAGATTTCAGCAATGCCTTGGAGAAAGTCCGACAGGCGAAACTCGGTGAGGTAGAGTTCCATTTTTCCGGCTTCAATTTTGGAGATGTCTAGAACATCATTGATCAGAGTCAGCAGGTGTTCGCCGCACTGGTGAATGATGTTAATACCAGAATTTTGCGGACTGGTTAAATTTTTATCTCGCTTGAGGATTTGGGTATAACCTAAAATGCCATTGAGCGGTGTGCGAAGTTCGTGGCTCATGTTGGCGAGAAATTGGCTCTTGGCGCGGTTTGCCGCTTCGGCGACTTGCTCGGCGCGTTGTCGCTCTTTAATTTCTATTTCCATGCGCGTATTTTTGGCTTTTAATTCTTCGGTTCGTTCTTCTACTTTGACTTCTAAGGTGTGATAGAGATTGGCATTTTCAAGGGCGATCGCAGCTTGTCCTGATAACATCCGTAATACTTCCACCCGCTTCTGCGTAAAAGCGCCCGCTGTTAGGTTATTTTCTAGGTAAAGGATCGCAGTGAGTTTGCCTTGATAGACGATCGGCGTACACAGAATAGATTTTATTTGGTGTTGGGTGATGTAGGGGTCAGTGTTAAAGGTTCCCTCGCGATTGGCATCGTTTAAAAAGACATCTTTCTGAGTTCGGGCGACGTAATTCAGTATCGATATAGGCAAGTGCTGGCTGCTTGATGTTGGTAGAGATTGCAACACTCGCACATCATCTTTATTTCCCGCTGCTTCTATGAAAAATTCCCCGTTCTTTGACAGGATGAGCAATCCAGTTTCCGCGCCAGCATTCTCTATCAAAATTTTCATTAACTTGTCGAGCAAGTTAGCCAGAATAATTTCACCAGAAATCGCTTGCGATGCTTTCATCACCGTTGCCAAATCCAGAAACTCTGAAATTCCCGATCCGGTGGAAGTGATGGTTCCCTGGAGCGTCTGCATAATTGTTTCGCCGGCATTTTCGCTGTTTTTTTGGTGAAGCACGGCGGCGAGTAATTCGGGGTAGCGTTTTTCTAAATGCTCAATTTTGGCTGTTGCTCCCCAGCGTATGTATGCGTAATACGCATTTGTCATGTAGGTTTTGGCAATAGCTTCTTTACCCCATGACAGATAGAATTTGGCACCGAGTTCGTGGGCGAGTGCTTCTTCGTTGATGTATTCGTTTTCTTTGGCGAGGGCAATAGCCCTGTCATACATCTCGATCGCCTCGACTTTTTCTCCTAGAACCCGATGCCGTTCTGCCTCCACTAGATAATATTTGTGCAGATGATTCATGGGGGCATGATGCGCCCATTTTTGCATTTTTTCTTGATTTGCTTGTACGCGATCGAGAATTTCCTGTTGCTCTGACTGTAGGCGATCGGTATACACCGCCAACCACACCAAAGAATCGTAGAAATGGAAAACAGGAACAGGGGGCAATCCTACCAGTGCGTCTAAATACTTCTCTGCTATAGTAGTATTTTCAATCGCTTCTGAGTAATTTTCAAACCAGTAACTCAGTAAAAGTTTGTTCCAATATACGTAGGCCACTCCGGCTTTGTCGTTTGCTTGCTGGTGCAATAGCAACTTTATCTCCTCATCGCAGACTTCACCCTTTAGAAGAGAGGGATTTTCACTTTTGCCGAGCAGATTTAAGGTAGCCTGCCAAAAGGTTTCTATATAATTAAAGGCTGTTTTTTGCTGAATTTTATAAACAGCATTTCTGTAATTAGCCATCTCTCTTTCAAGGACAGTCAGTTCTTTGCCACTAAAGTAAGCGAAATAGGAGTACAGCATTAAACTATAGCCTGCATATTCTAAATCTCCCGTCTCCAGTCCCGTAGAGTAAGCTGACATCAACGGCTCTAAGGTTTCTCTCAGATGCTCTTTCCAATGTCGGATAAATACATTCACTATGACAACTGTCTTGGCTTTGATTTCTTGAGCATTTAACTTTGATAATAGATTTAAAGCCAATTGACCAAACTGATAACCCGACTCAATATCTCCCACAACTCCACAAACCAGAAGACCATAATTGGCAAAACCAAAAGGAGACACGGAAGCATTGCCATATTGGACGGATAAATCTACTTGTTTGCACAATGTTAAAGGCAACAGTTGTGGAGCAGCAATATATGTAGGAGTAAAAATTCTTGATAAAAGTCTTATGGCTGCTAATTTATTTGGATCGGTCATTTGAGGTAGATCAACTAAATCCTCAATTCGCTTCCCCTTTAAAATTGCCGCAGTTTCCCCTAGTGCCTGCTCAATATCTGATGGATTCGGATCAGAAGGAAACTCTATCCCTAACAGCTTTAAAACTTCTAATGCTGTATTAATTGCTTCTAATAGCTTATTCTGCAATATATAAGCTTGAATTTGGACTTCGTATACTTTAATTTTTTCTAGCAGCGTTGGCGCACAGTTTTGTACTATCTCAACGAAGCCCTGCATTCCTTCAAAATCACCGCTGAGAAATGCCGCCTCCGCTATTTCCTCGTGCAGTGCTAATGCCAGTTCATAGTGACTCTCCCAGCTATCTTCTGCCAGCAGAGATAAACCCACTTGCAAATATTTGACGGCGGAATCGTGTGCTGTTGCTGCTTTTGCTTTCTGTCCAGCGATGAGATTGAGTTGCGCTAGTTCGTATTTTTCTGTTTCAGTTGTAAGTAAGTCAGTACCGTAATTGAGTTGGTTTACTAAAGCGAAGATATTTTCTTTTTGTTCTTCCGGCGTCGTATTTTGCAGCAGCCGTTGACCGATTTTCAGGTGCGTCTGTTTTTTCTCTTCATTGGGAATCAAAGAATAAGCGGCTTGCTGCACTCTGTCATGTAAAAATTTGTAGTCAACCTTAACATCAGTTAAGGTAAATCCGCCTGATTCTTCCTGACTAAATACCAGCGGAATTTTGTATTCATTGCTCAAGGGCAAAATTAAACCAGCCTGAAGTGCCGACCACAACTGTGCAGCCGTGAGTAAAGAGGATTCTTCATTAACGACGCTCAAGACTTCTAAATTAAAAGTATTGCCAATACAAGCAGCCATTTTTAATACTTTCTGCGTTTCGGAAGACAGCTTACGAATATTCCTAGCAATCAGTTCGACAACGTTATAATCGGTGATGCCAATAGCTTGTATTTGCTCTAAATTCCACTGCCAAATGCCAGAATATAAATCATAAGTTAACAAATCTTCCTGATAAAGGGTTTTGAATAGTTGCGTTAAGAAGAAAGGATTGCCCTGGGTTTTATTAAAAAGTAGAGACGCGAAATTTCGCGTCTCTACAGACCGCGATTCCGAACAGCCAGATTCATTTAAAGTATCGGCAATTAATTCTTCAACATGAACTATTTGTAACGGGGTGAGTACAATATTATTTACAGTCGCACCCGCGTGTTGAATTTTTTCAATAGTTTGAACGGTCGGATGGGTCGGAAAAACTTCGTTATCTCGATATGCGCCAATCAGCAATAAATACTTGCTATCGGTATCAGTCATCAGCAGTTCAATTAATTTCAGCGATGCCGAATCAGCCCACTGCAAGTCATCTAGAAATACAACCAGGGGGTGTTCAAGGGTTGTAAATACACCAATAAATTGTTTAAAGACTCGACTAAAACGGTTTTGAGATTCAGTGGGTCCTAGTTGCTGTACGGGAGGTTGTTTGCCAATAATCAGTTCTACTTCAGGAATAACGTCAACGATGACTTGGCCGTTAACGCCTAAAGCGGATAACAGTTTTTCTTTCCAAATATGAATTTCTGCTTCGCCTTCGGTTAACAGTTGCACAATTAAGGACTGGAATGCTTGAATCAGAGAAGCATAAGGAATATTTCGCTTGAACTGGTCGAATTTCCCCGCGATAAAATAACCCCGTTGCCGCACGATGGGTTTGTGAACTTCATTCACCAAAACTGTTTTGCCTATCCCTGAATAACCGGAAACGAGCATTAATTCGGTGGTGCCATCGGCAACGCGATCGAATGTTTCCAGAAGCCTATTAACTTCGGGTTCGCGACCGTAGAGCTTTTGCGGTATATTCAATTGTCCTGCTTTGTCAGCACTGCCGGCAACAAAGTTGGAAATAGATCCGGTAGCCTGTAGGTTGACCAGACAGGTTTCTAAGTCAAATTTTAGCCCTTCAGCGCTTTGATAGCGGTCTTCAGCATTTTTGGCTAATAATTTCATGGCGATCGCTGAAATTTGTGGCGGGATTTCAGGATTGAGCTGGTGAGGGGGAATCGGAGTTTTGGCAATGTGGCTGTGTACTAATTCCAGCGGATCTAGGGCGTTAAAAGGTAACTCTCCGGTCAGCATTTCATAGAAGGTAACGCCTAATGAATAAAAGTCAGTGCGGTAGTCAATTGACCGATTCATTCTGCCGGTTTGTTCTGGCGACATATAAGCCAGGGTACCTTCGAGCAAGTCTGGATGCGACAGTGCTGGATTTTCTCGCTCTAGGCGGGAAGCGATGCTAAAATCAATGAGTTGAACTTTTTCTGTGACTGGGTTGATGATAATATTTTGTGGCTTGACATCTTTATGGATAATGTTATTTTTATGGATTTCTACTAAGGCAGAGACAAGCTGGAGGGCTATAGAAAGAAATTGAAGGATTGCGAGTTTTTGACCCTTCATCCAATCGTTTAAAGACTCTGAGCCTGAATCTTCTAATATCAGTGCTAAGCCGTTTTTATAGCTTTCTAAACTAATGGGTTTGATAATCGCTTCTACGTTCAAGCTGTGCAGAATTTGATATTCGTGCCGCAAGCGGGTGATGTCAGAGAGAGTGGGGTACTCAGCCTTTAGCGTTTTGATGATAACGCTGGAAAGGTCCGAATCCTTCCGAGCGCGATCGACGGAAGTTCTTATCCCGCTGTGGAGGGTTTCAACGAATTGATAGCCAGCTAAGTTGATAGTCATTGTTCTTCTACCGATCGCAAGGGAATTGAGCGTGAGGTTAAGGCTGATTTGAAAACTTAATTATTATTGTAGCTGATTGTAACATAGTAATTTACTCAACAAAAGTGAGCTCATGTTTCGCTTCTGGCCATCGTCGCCTCATGAGATTGTGTTGTTAACTGTGCTGCCTCACTGCGCGTTTTGGGTGTTTGTTGGGGGATTAGTCGGCTGCACTTTCAAGTGGGGTGTCGAGCGAGTGTTTTCCCGTTGCTGATAATTATCGTTGTCAACCATCCCCTCACACCGAATCATCCATCCGCACTCCTGGCAATCCCAATGCAACGGGGGCGTTTCATACTGGGGATAAGTCATTTCACATTCGGGGAACTGGCCGGTAAACAGTGGGTGCGTGTCCAGCAGCTCTAACTGTTGCAAGGCGTGTCCACCGTTGCCTCGGTTGCACAATCAATTCGCCGTTGTAGTAGCTTGCCCCTTCTGGTTCCCACAGTCCATCGGGTTCGGCGTCGGGGTGTTCTCGAAAGTCGGGGCAAGTGTCCGCGTTGGGGCCTGCGGGGTGGACTGCACAGATGAGGTGTGGGTTGTGCGGGTAGAGGAGACAGCGATGGCTCCGCCCCGGCTTACGCCTACGCATTTGGGGAGTTTGGGCATGGCCTGTTGGGGTTTTGGTTTAGTTTGCCTCAAAAACGGGGTTGGCGATCGCAAATGGTGTTGTGTAGCGAGCGTGGGCGTAACTTGTTGCTGAAAGTGCCAGACTAGAAATAGCGATCGGGGCACCATCTTAAAGCGTTGAGGAGGGCTTGATGAAAAAAATAGGATTAGGCATTCAATAATTACTGTATTATGAGCGATCGCTTGCTTCTCGCCATTGCCCAAAAGCACGGAGCCTACAACGTGCGCGTATTCGGTTCGGTAGGGCGGGGCGAAGCGACACAAGAAAGTGATATTGATTTGTTAGTGGATTACGATTTAGAAAAAATTACGCCTTGGTTTCCAGGTGGGCTATTGCTTGATTTAGAACAACTGCTCAATCGCAAGGTCGATATCGCTGAGCGTGGATATGTTGAAAGAACGCATTCGCGAGCACGTTTTGCAGGAAGCTGTACCACTCTCTCGGCGAGAAGCCGAACGGCTACAAGATATATTAGATGCAATAGCCGCAATTGAGCGATATGCTAGCCGAGGCAGGCAGGCATTTGACAACCAAGAATTGATTCAAATTTGGATTGTTCATCACCTGCAAATTATCCCAGAAGCAACAAATGCGTTATCGTCCGAGTTGACTGGCGGATATTCGTCCGTGCTGCAGGGCGCAAATTGTAGCGTTTAGAAATCTTGTAGTGCATGAATATGGACGAGTCTCGCTAAACCTAGTTTGGGCGATCGTACAGAATAATTTACCTCCGTTGAAGGTAACAGTACAACAGATTTTACAGGAGTTGCTAGAGACGTGAGTTCAGCACTATCAAACCTTCGCGTTCCTGCCAGCAGCGTCTCCCCCCAGAGTTTCTGATGACCGTAAAAGCGCCCCGCGGTCGCTCCGCACTCCAAGCGTCTTTACTCGCCCCAAAGATGGGTGGAACGAATCAGTGAGGGACTTCAATGCTTGGGCTCACGATTGGGTATTCTACTCGTCCAGCTCTCAGCAGCATTTACTGGAAGCCTGCCTCGCAAGCATTACTGGAATCACTGCGGGTTCACGGCACTTGTAGGTAGCTTTTCGCTCGGCTTTCCCAAATAAAGAATACCGAGAGCAAGTGTAGCTCCCGGTATCAAATTTTCCAGTTCCGTTGTTGTTACGTAAATCCAATCAGGCTCAATGAAAGGAAAATTTGCCTCACTCAATTAAGCACAGCCGATCGTTATTGGTTAGCCTGTTCCAAAGCGGGATTCGTTGAAGCTCCAGCAATCTGGGCTAAATGAATCTTGACGACTTTATTGCGAGCTTCAGTTACTTTGGGCAGGGTTAGCGTTAGAATGCCATCTTTGTATTCAGCTTGCACAGAGTCATTTTGAATGTGTGCAGGCAAGGGAAGCACCCGGTGGAATTTGCCTCTTCGGAATTCAGAGCGGACGTAGCCAGATTTTTCGTCTGTGTTTTCGTAGCGGCGCTCGCCAGAGATAGAAATTGCTTCGCGAGTGACTTGAACGTCAATGTCTTTGGGGTCAATTCCAGGCAGTTGCACTTTTAATACGAAGTTGTCCCCAGCATCAGCCAATTCCAGAGCGGGCATCCAAATGGCTTCTGAGTTATCTCTCGTTGTTGCCCGTGGATCAAAAACTTTATCGAGTTGCTCGCGGATGGTTTCAATTTCCGTGAAGGGTTGCTTGGGGCGCATCAACATAATCTGTCACCTCAAAGATTGGTAAAGCTTTATAAGGAAAGTTTGGGTTGAAGCTCATTGCTTACAGTTATCATGATGCCGCTTTATAAGTAGGAGCAACAGTCAGGAAAACCCCACTCTGTTGGTCGTATTTGCCAGAATGAACGTGAAAGAATCAGAATTAATTTGCAGTGAAGAAAACCGTACAAAACTATTCCTAGAAACCGAAAAGGCTGTGTCAACGCCATAATGAGCTTGCCTCGCCCGTTCTGCTGGCGTGTGAGCGTCGGGGGAAGGATCGGCGGTGTTGCCAACCGTACCAAAAATGCGGTGCGGGTGATGTGTAGCAGGGTAAGGACGTGCAGAGCGGGCGTGAGCTGCTTTCCCATAGCCATCGCTCGCGCTCATGAGGGATCTCGCATAATCCTCTTCTTAAAAACGCGATCGCCCAATATGCACTCTCCAAGCTCATTGGTTAGGGGACAGAGGTTTGTCCCTAGTTCAACGCTCATTGGTTAGGGGACAGAGGTTTGTCCCTAGTTCAACCATCTTGATGCGCCTCAGTTATGCAAGGGTAATCTGCAACTCAGTCCGCCGTTCATCCAAACAGGATAAAAGAAACATTGCCAGCATTTGACAAGACTCCACAAACACTTGAAGGTGGTAGCACTGCGATCGCCTATCACCCAGGCAAAAATTCCAGCTTGCAAGGGAATTGACGGCTGTTCAAATCCACAGCTTGTTGCGCTTGTTACCCACCAAGGTTTGCAGTTCCTGGCGTTCAGCTACCTTTGGGATTTCTTCAGATTTTGGGGCATCGCGCAGTTGATGTCGGGCCTCTCGAATAAGCGTGCATCACAGTGGTATGGTGGATCTCGGTAACTCGTTCCATGCCTCGTAGTCCCATGCCCTTGAGGTACATTGTGAGACACAGTTGCTTGACCGGAGTGGAAATACTGTCACGGGCGGTAATGCTCAGGAACGGGCGACCACAGTGCTTGCATTTGTAGTATTGTCGCCCTCTTTCGATGACCATTCTTAAAAACCTCTGTGGCGTTACATTTGGGGCAGTTCATTTCAACCCAATTCGACAAAGAAGTATACCCTAGCTTATTAATTTTACCTGAGAGTAAACATTACTCTTTCAGCAATGTCGCCTATATTTCAGGGTAAACCAATGACTCAAGAAAATAACTGGTTTGAGACAGCACGATTGGGAATGTTTGTTCATTGGAGTCACAGCAGCCAGTGTGGGTACGAAGTATCTTGGCCGTTGGTGGGAGGCGTCTTTAGCTTGCCGTACTGCCAAGATGTCCCGGTAGCGGACTATCACCGCACCGCCCAAACTTTCAATCCGACTGAATACGACCCTCAAATTTGGGCGCATTTAGCGAAACGCTTGGGGATGCAGTACGTGATTTTGACGGCTAAACATCATGATGGATTTTCCTTATTTCATACCCAGCAATCCGACTTTTCTATCGAGTATGCGTCGTACAAAAAAGATATTGTCCGAGAATTTGTGGAGGCGATGCGGGCGGAGGGTTTGCGAATTGGGTTGTATTTTTCCTTGATTGACTGGCATTACCCTGACTACCCGGCTTTTACAGAAGCCGATAAACCGTATCAGTTTGGGAAATTTCGACAGCCGACGAGTTCTCAGTGGGAACGGTACCTAGAATTTATGTTCGCTCAAGTCAAAGAATTGTTGAGCAACTACGGAAAGATTGACTTGCTTTGGTTTGATGGCGGTTGGGAGCGACAGCCAGAACAATGGCAAGCTAGACAGCTACATGAAATGATTCGCTCGCTGCAACCGCATTTGCTAATCAACGATCGCCTCCCTGGATTTGGAGACTTCGATACCTGCGAGCAATTCATTCCCCCCCAACCGCCTCAACGCACTTGGGAAGCTTGCCTAACTCTGAATGAAAGCTGGGGTTACAACCCGAAGGACACCCAATTCAAGTCAGCTCGCCAACTTATTCATACCCTCTGTGAAGTTGCAGGTAAAGGCGGCAATTTGCTGTTGAATGTCAGTCCTACGGGCAACGGGCAGATTCAATCCGAACAATTGGATTTGTTGCAATCCGTAGAAGCATGGATGGGTGTCCATGCCCAGAGTATTGTAGGAACACAGCATGGACTGGAACCTTGGCAATTCTACGGTCCTTCGACTCGGCGCGGCAATCGCTTTTACTTATTCTTGCTAATGAAGCCCTACGACTCAGTAACAGTAAGAGGTGTACCAATTAAACGGATTCAAGCCGTTTCTAAAGTCGCTGGAGGGGAATCATTACAATACTCAACTCGCTGTGCGATTGTCGATTCTATCTTAAGTGCCGATCCTCTTGGGGAGTTAACGATTCATGTGCCCTCGCTTGCCCTCGATCCCTATGCTACGGTGATTGCAGTTGATATTGCTCCAGCCAACGATACAAGCAGCAAGATTTGACCAGTTTCGCGATCGCACTTTTTCACTTCCTACCCCGATCGCCTATCGTATCCAACTCAACATCACTCAGCATTTTGGATTTCATCTCATACAAATCTTGCAGCACGACTTTGACGTTTGGAAATTGAAAATATTCCGTCAGCTTGCCAATCCGGTAGTTAAAGGGTTGATATCGGTGCTTGAAGTACAGCTCCACATTCCCCCGTCGTTCCCACAGTCCCAGCAAGCTGACGGTGACATCGAGTAATGCGCTTTCACATCCCGCTGCACCGGGCGCGATTCTTTCCTCGATCGAGTTGTGACCCCAATTGTATAGAAGCTGTTCCCGTCAGCTTTGACCTCAAGGAAATAGAGCGAGTTCACTGTCAAAGATGAAGAATCTGAAAATTCTCAAAAAAGCGATTAAATTGATATATCAGTTATCGAGAATGCTAGAAATCTATATCCACCAGGTATTACAAGTAAATTAAATGAACAATGGGATTGTAGGGGTCAGCGGTTCAAGCCCGCTATTCTCCATAAAAAAGATTAAAGAAACGGTACTGCCCTATCCTAATTTGTACGGAAAGAGTACCACCGTGTGCTTAAATTCGATCGCGCTTTGTACCTAAACGGCATTGTCGTGTCCTTAAATTCGATCGCGCTTTGTACCGAAACAGTACCACCCCGTGTTTAAATTCGATCGCGCCGCACACCCTGAAAACCAATTTTCCCGTAAAATCAAAACAGTCTACCCGCAAAAACAAGGGGCTACCTGTGGCAAAGTCAACTGAACCCAACAATCCAGAGAGGCCGATCCAACTTGCCCGATCGCCTCTATACGACCTATCATTACAACTCAAAGGCCGGATGGTACCCTTTTCCGGGTGGGAGATGGCAGTACAGTACGCAGGCATCAGCAGCGAACATCAAGCAGTACGTCAGCAAGCAGGAATGTTCGACATTTCCCACATGGGAAAATTTGGTTTGAGAGGGAAAAAAGTAATAGAAAAATTTCAACCCTTAGTACCCTCAGACTTGAGCCGCTTGCAACCCGGTCAAGCTCAATATACAGTCTTGCTAAATGCCAAAGGCTGCATCTTAGACGACATTATTTTCTACTGCCAAAAACCAGACGCTATCACTAACGAAGAACGTGCAGTAATCATTGTCAACGCCGCCACTCGCATCCCAGACAAAGCATGGATAACCACGCACTTAGAATTGAGCGAACTCTGTTTTACAGACATCTCCGAAGATAAAGTTTTAATTGCCATTCAAGGGCCGGAAGCTGTTAACTATCTCCAGCCTTTTGTGGAAGACAACTTTACACCAATTAAGGCATTCGGTCACTTAGAAACAAATCTGTTGGGACAGCCCAGTTTTATTGCCAGAACTGGTTACACCGGCGAAGATGGGTTTGAAATCATGGTGGATGCCGAAGTAGGAAAAGAACTCTGGCAAAAATTGTTAGATGCTGGCGTTGTACCCTGCGGTTTGGGTGCCAGAGATACCTTGCGTTTAGAAGCAGCAATGGCTCTTTACGGTCAAGATATCGACGACAATATCACGCCTTTAGAGGCTGGATTGGGTTGGGTAGTTCACCTCGACACCAAAGGCGATTTTATTGGTCGCGAGGTTTTGGAACAGCAGAAAGCGAGTGGAGTATCAAAGCGGTTGGTAGGGTTAGAAATGCAGGGGCGGCACATTGCACGCCACGGCTATCCGGTAATATTTGAAGGCGAAACAGTAGGAGAAGTTACTAGCGGTACATTATCGCCTACATTGAATCGGCCAGTAGCACTCGCGGTTGTTCCCGCAAAATTAGCGAAAATCGGTCAGGAATTAGAAATCGAAATTCGCGGGAAAAACTATCCGGCTAGTGTGGTGAAAAAACCATTTTATCGCTCGCCAAACCGACCTTAATCAAACTTTAAGTTTGTGACTTTTTGCTCTGAATAGGTAAAAATATTTCAAGCAGATTACTCTCAAAAACTTGATGAAGATTCCAAGTTCCTGGCTATATTTGTCACCACTCCGGCTGAGGGCTTTACTATTCATTTTACTTGCTGGACATACACTGATATTTGATTAGGGCGTCCAAACGTTAGCACGGGATAACTTTCCATGTTGATGTAATCTCCCTTACTAATTTGACCATCTCCATCAACATCAACATGAACACTAACTATGTAACTAGCCCTTTCATTAAGAATTTCGCCCTGAAGGCTAACTTGTATCTTTTCCTCTTCCCCCTGTTGATGAGAGATATCTTCAATAACCTGTTGAGCTACAATTCTGGAGGCAGTATCTGCTTGGCTAACATCCTCAAGTCGAATGTATGCAGTGACCCCAGAAAAAGATGTCCCTGTCTTTGCAAATGTAATCTCACCTTTTAGAATAAATGGGCTTGACATAAATTCTCACCTAGATTCAGGAGGACTAAAAGAATACAGAATCGATTCCCTAAGTAGATGAAGATGGGTTTAATAATCGCATTTGAAGCCTGTATTAAACCCATCATGAAAATTCTATTTCCCAACTTCAGGATCTGTGATTTAAAAAATCTTTGGATTTGATGGCTGACATTCCTGGATTCCTGGTGAAAACATATCGAGTGATGCCGAATTACTCTTCATAAAATCTCATAAGCCTTGATTCATAGGGCTTATAAGATTTTATTATAATCACCACTCCACGAGAGCCTCATGACTCAGGGAATAAAATCACATCCAGCAGACTTGAATTTCATCACTCGCGATCCGGAGCCACCACCGAAGGAAACACCTACTGAAATACCTACTCCCCACTTTACGGCAGGATGACTTGGCACATCAAAACGAACAAACCCAGCATTTCCTGAGATACTCAAACTATCGTGGGCAGCAATTTTATCAGGTCCATCATAGATATGGACATTTCGGATAACAGCATTAGGTGACAACGTTTCACACAGCAGCATTACAGAGCCAACCCGCAATCTTTTGTCATCCACAATCACAGTTGTGGGAATTGGAAAGTGCAGCCAGTTGTTTGTATTGGGTTTTCCTTCAACTTCCATGTAGAAACCAGCTTTCCAGACTCTAGCAATATTATCTGGAAGCTCAATGACCATACTATTGCCGTGTGTCCACATTGCTTCTGCTAAGGCGGGCATAATAAATATCCTCCGAATGATTGAAGTATTTCTAAAACTAAAGAGAACGCCAAAAATGAACGTTATCCTACAAAACGAAATCGCAACCAGCAGATTTAAACCGCATCACGCGAGATCCCGTACTACCAAAACGAACCCCAATTGAAATACCAACACCCCATTGCACAAAGGGGGCAGTTGGAGCATCAAAACGGCGGAAGCCAAGGTTTCCACTCAGGTTGACACCATTGTGTTGGGCAATTTTGTTAGGCCCGTCATAGATATGTACGTCGCGAATCACAGCATCAGCGGAAAGAGTCTCACTCAAAAGCATGACAGAACCGATTCGCAGACGTCGATCATTCACGATGACTTTGGAAGGGATTGCAAAGTGAAACCAATTTTCTGTATTGGGCTTTCCCTCGATTTCTGTATAGAAACCAGCGCGCCAAGTTCGGGCAATTCGATCGGGGTATTCTACTTGCAGACTGGTGCCATGAATCCACATCGCCTGTGCGAGTTTGGTTAGATACATCGATCTGACTGCTGCGATATCGCCTGCACTCAGCCCTGTCCTTTGTCCAATTGCTTGTCCACCAATAGGCTCAATCGTCGGTTGTCCATTTTTGCTAAAGGCATGAGTCGGGTAGTGCATAATCGAGCCAAAGTCATAGGCATCAATATCATCACCATCAGTAATGTGTTGGTCAAAATTGTGGCGCATTTGATCTTCGATGTTTGCCCACAAAATCCGTACAAAGCCCTCCCGATCTTCTCGACTTTGTTCATGCCACAAGCCAACAGCATGTCCAATTTCATGAATTGCTGAACCTGTGCTACATCCAGTCCCTAGAGAAATTTCCTGCATTCCTCCAACCATCCCGACTTGGGAAAAACAAGCGTTTCGATCTACAAAGCGGACATAGTTAGGAAATTGTGAAGCATTGGTGGCAGTGCGCTGAACAAACCGAATCGGTGTGCGTTCTAACCAATGTTGAATTGCATCTGTGACTCGCTGCTGATTAGCAAGTGTCGGATCAATCTCAAAAGGGACAAGCCCGCCAGGCCATCGAAATTGATTACCTGTGATTCCAACGCCAAACTCATGTGCCTGGACATTTTTTGCTAATGCCTCCATCTTTTCAACCGAACCGAGGGAAATATCGCCCTCAAATATTGCTTCTCCGTTTATTGCCGAATACTTAACTTCTTTTAAGTCAAACGTATTCCCCTGAATAAACCCCGTTTTAGGCTCTTCTTCCGAAGTGCGAAACCAAACAGAAAGATCGGCTTTTTCGGGAATAGCTTTCTCCTGGTCTTCTTGTATATTGTGCGATGTCATATCCTAGTAATCTCCTACAACTACCGAGAATGATGTGAATAGAACCAGATTAATTTTTTAATTTGGGCTGCGTTAACGGGACTTTTTGGTAGTACCCGCGAGGATGAGATTGCCTCCTGATAAATAGGCTCTAAACCTTGTGATTTTTCTGTGTTCTTAAATTCATTCTAAGTAGCGGTCTGCCCGATCGGCTAGTCGCATCTTTGAGTGTCACTCATTTGAGGGACATGAAATCCTGGATTGTCTATGGCGAAAGCATTTTAGCGAATTTTTGCAAAGTTTCAGCATAGCGATCGCCCGCAACATCGATCAAATCATTATGACCGGCCCCATCAACCCAAAAATTTAATTTCGGCTGCTTCGCCGCTGCAAACAACTGCTCTCCATGCCAAAAATGTACCACCTCATCAGCCTTACCATGAATCACCAAAACAGGCGATCGAACTTTGCCAATCTTATCAATATTTACAAACTTGTCAAAGGGTAAAAGCGGAATCCGCGTCAACACCCGAAAAGCCGAAACAAAGGAACTTTCAACTACCAAACCCCCGACTTTTTGTCGCGACGCCAAATCAATTGCCGGCCCACCGCCCACAGAACGGCCGTAAAGAATAATTTGCTTTGCAGATACTCCCAACTGTTGGGTTAAATAATTGTAAGCAGCATCAATATCACGATAAGTATTATACTCAGAAGGATTTCCCTGACTCGTGCCGTAACCTTGATAATCAGGTAGTGCCCGGAAGGAAAGGATAGAGTAAGCTACTATTAGAGAGAAGTGTTTACCATTAGTGATAAGCTGTCAAACATCTAAACTGCATTAACCGAGTTACCTTTATTTTTTATTTTTCGGTTCCATTTCATAATTAGTTCTCCTTCATTTAACAGTTTATTTAATAGTGATTCTAGTTTTTCAATGGATTCAAATAATCTATTAGCAACATATTCCTTTGCCGAATGCCATACTAATTCAACTAAATTATAGTCAGGGCTATACTTGGGCAAAAATTCTATGATCAAATTCGGCATCTCCGTCGCTATTTTCTCCAAAATCTCTGCTTTTTTATGAAAACTAGCGTTGTCTAAAATGATTACAAATTTACAGCCTTTATCTTTAAAGTCTTCCGCTAAATTTCCTTGCAATATCCACTCTGCTCTTAAATCCCCATAAAAATTCTTCAGCACTGCATAAAAATTAGCGGAATTTCCAGATGTCATAAAATCTACCCATCTTTTCTTGTCTGAATATCTCACTCCGCCCATGACATTAATACGACCCTTTCGTCGGTCTCCTCTTTTATTACTTCGAGTCCCTTTTTTACACCAATTTTTCCTTCTAATTACTCTCAAACTAAATCCACTCTCATCCCAAAACCATACCTGTAGAAGAGCTGGAGCTTCTTTTGCGATTCTTAGATACTCAGCTAATTTATCTTTAAATAAACCCCTCTCTACGGTATCTTGCTTAGACTCTAAGCTATATTTAGCCCAGAGGTAAACATACTTTTTTGATTTTAAAATCCTCCTTACTTGGGTACTACTCAGTTCAATTCCTGTCTTTTTTTCTAGATATATGGCAAGTCTAGCTGTTGTCCATCTCCCGAATTCATAGCCATATTTTTCAGGTTCTATGTCAATTGTCTCTAGAAGTAAATTAATGTATTCTTCTGTAGCTTTTCGGTAGTTACCCTTCATCCTATCATCTTTAAAACTGTCTAAATTCTCAGGATCACCATGAATGCTCCAATAAGCAACTTTTCTGAGAGAACATCCAATGAGTTCAGCAGTTTGAGCCTGTGTATTTCCGTTATTTAGTAACAAAAAAATTAAGGCTCTTTGCCGAATATCTGGATGCTCATGCTCTTTTAATGCTTGTTGTAGAGTTTCTTTTGTCTCGGAACTGAGAAAGTTTTTAGTAGGCATTGACTTTTTCTAAATATCATCATATTATATCATACAATATGCGTTTTAGAGGCTAAACAGCTTATGACAGTAGAAATTCCCCATTGTCCTAATTGTGGCGAGCGAAGCAGTCAGTCGTAACGGTAAAACTCGGCATCACAAACTTTCATTACAAATGTCGAGAATGTGGTCGTCAATTTGTTTTGAATCCGACATGGAAAGCTATTACTAAAGAACAAGAAGAGTTAATGTCACGGATGCTACTTGAACGTATTTCCCAGGCCGGGATTGCTCGGGTATTACAAGTGTCAGAAGATACTGTACAGCGCTACGTAAATGCCACTTCTGTTGTTGTTAAGAAGCAAGTGGAGGTGAGTGCCAAGCCAAAAAAGCGCTTGAGTGTTCAGATGGATGAGCTATGGTCGGAGAGTCGATAATAAAGGAAATCAGCAGTGGGTATGGCTGGCATTGGATGTCCAGACTAGGGAAATTGTTGGTGTACACATTGGAGATCGTAGCGCAGTATCAGAAGAGTGCTTTATGGAATTCAATGCCGCCAGTTTACCGTCAATGTGCAGTAATTTATACCGACCATTGGAGTGCTTATGATTCTGTATTGCCCAGCAAACGTCATCGCGCCGTGTAGACTCTCGATAGTGGTTGTACTAGCTATATCGAGCGCTTCAACTGTACTATTCGACAACGAGTATCAAGCGTTGGTAAGAAAGAGCTTAGCCTTCTCTAAAAAATTAGAAAATCATCTTGCTGCAATGGGGGCGTTTTGTACATCATTATAATGATAATTTACAACTCCAGATGCCTACTTTTATTTGAATTCGGTTGATTTTTGGATCCTTTCCTTCAGGGCACTACCGATAATCATAGGCAAAGACAGCAAACCCGCTATCTCGAATCTCTCTGAGTAGCCACAAAATCCCGTCCAAGTCTTCCGCATTTCCGTGACTGTAAAGTATGGTATATTTAGCTGGCGGGTTAGGAAAATAAACAGTAGAAATTTTCACGCCATTAGCTGAGCCAACTTTGATAACTTCCCTGCTATCAATCTGACTAGATGGGGGAGATTGAAAAATGAGCCGTTCTGAAAAAAAGAAACCGTAAAAACACAGAAATGCGTAAATAAAAATTATAGATCGCAGAAGTCGTTTGACAGACAATTCTCCCAAAAGCAAGCGTTTAATATTTTTTTTGTTCCAGTTAGCCATCACTAAATGCCCATAGTTCACTAAGATTTACTTGATACTTTGTTTATTGCGAGAAAAGACATGACACTAACATACCCCGATGACTTGAAATACCTAGACACCCACGAATACATCCGACTCGAAGGCGAAATAGCCACGATCGGCATTACTACCTATGCAGTTAACCAACTCGGCGATATCGTGTTTATAGATTTGGTAGAAGTCGGTGCCACGGTGGAAAAGGGCGAACCTTTCGGTACAGTCGAGTCAGTGAAAGCCGTTGAAACCTTAAACTCACCAGTTACCGGTACCGTCGTAGAACGCAATGATGAGATTGTAGAGTCTCCCGAAGATCTGGCCGACGACCCCTATGGCCCTGGGTGGCTGCTGAAAGTGCGCGTTGACAACGCCAGCGACGCAGATGACGCTTTATCGGCCCAGGCGTATCGCCAAATGGTGGAAGGGGAGTAGTTTTGAGTTGGGAATTTTGAGTGGGAATTGAGGCATAGGGCTCGTTGATTCCTCCACAATCCGCCAGGGGTTTCAACCCCTGGCTAATAGCACAAGTCGTCTTTAGACGACTGAAATACTAAGCAGTTACGCGGGGAGTTGGGATAAGTACAGCTTAATCTACAGTCGGCGACCGACGACTTGAGCTTTGAGACAGGGGTTGAAACCCCTGTCGGACTTTGATAGACGCAGAAAATCTTTCTTCTTCCTTAGCAAAATGTTACAAACAAAGAAGAAAAGTCAATTCAGGAGAATCAGCCTTGGTACTCTACAGCCCTCAACTTGAACCCAACCAGCAGCAAAACCTTTCCCCCATCGGTGGTTTTGCGGGCCGGCACATTGGTCCGAAACCGAGCGAAATCCAGCAAATGCTCGATGTTTTGGGCATTTCCAGCCTCGATGACTTGATTGACAAAACGGTTCCAGCGGCGATTCGCATTTCTCAACCGCTACAACTTCCCGCAGCGCAAAGCGAGTACAGCGCTTTGGCAGAATTGAAAGAAATTGCTGCCAAAAATCAGGTATTTCGATCGTACATCGGCACGGGATATCACGACTGCATAACTCCCCCCGTCATTCAGCGGAATATCCTAGAAAATCCCGGCTGGTATACAGCTTACACTCCCTACCAAGCTGAAATTGCTCAAGGGCGATTGGAAGCTTTACTGAACTTCCAAACCATGATAATTGACCTCACGGGTTTGGAAATTGCCAACGCTTCCTTGCTAGATGAAGGGACTGCGGCGGCGGAAGCGATGGCGGTGAGTTACGGCGCCAGCAAAAATAAGGCAAAAGCGTTTTTTGTTTCCCAAGATTGCCACCCTCAAACTGTGGAAGTGGTGCAAACTCGCGCTAAGCCGCTGGGAATTGAGGTAATTGTCGGCGACCATCAAAGCTTTGAGTTCGATCGTACAATCTTCGGCGCTCTCCTGCAATACCCCGCCACAGACGGCGCAATTTACGACTATACGGATTTTATTCGATCGGCACACGAAGTCGGCGCATTAGTCACAGTAGCCGCCGACATTTTGAGCCTTTGCTTGCTCACACCCCCCGGCGAATTCGGCGCGGATATAGCCGTAGGAAGCACTCAGCGCTTCGGAGTGCCGATGGGATTCGGAGGGCCTCATGCAGCCTATTTCGCCACGCGAGAAGAGTTTAAACGGCAAGTTCCGGGGAGAATAGTTGGCGTTTCTAAAGATGCCAACGGCAAATCTGCTTTACGTTTGGCCTTGCAAACTCGCGAACAGCACATCCGCCGCGAAAAAGCTACTAGCAATATTTGTACTGCTCAAGTTTTGCTGGCAGTGATGGCGAGTATGTATGCTGTTTATCACGGCCCTTCTGGACTGCAAGACATTGCTGAGAAAGTACGGACTTTAACTGCACTTTTGGCATCGGGTTTAAGAAGTTTCGGCTACAAAATTGGTTCTCAACCTTTCTTCGATACTTTGCGGGTAGAATTGGGAGACAAGCCACTTTCAGAACTTATAGAAGCTACTCAAGTTCGCCAAATTAATCTCCGAGTTTTTGATGATTCGACAGTGGGAATCACTTTAGATGAAACTGTCACCGTTGAAGATGTGCAAGAATTGTGGAAAATTTTTGCACAGGATAAAGATTATATCAGGGCTGACGGGCAGAATGCTCTCAACATTCCGCTGGATGCAGACGCATTGAATTCATATTTGACGTTACCAGATTTTTGCGATCGCACCAGCAGCTATCTCGGCCATCCAGTGTTCAACAGCTACCATTCAGAAACTGAACTTTTGCGCTATTTGCACCGTTTAGAAGCCAAAGATTTATCGCTAAATACATCGATGATTCCCTTGGGTTCTTGCACAATGAAATTGAATGCAACAGCAGAGATGATGCCGGTGACTTGGGCGGAATTTGGCAAGATACATCCCTTTGCACCCCGCGATCAAACTCGCGGCTATCAAAAGATGTTCGTGCAACTAGAACAGTGGCTGGCAGAAATCACAGGTTTTGCGGGAATTTCTTTGCAGCCAAACGCCGGTTCCCAAGGCGAATACGCGGGCTTATTAGTTATTCGCCAATACCACGAACACCGAGGAGAGTCTCACCGAAATATCTGTTTGATTCCCCAGTCAGCCCACGGTACAAATCCGGCTAGCGCAGTGATGGCGGGGATGAAAGTAGTTGCTGTCGAGTGCGATTCCCAGGGCAATATTGATGTCGCCGATTTACATAAAAAAGCCGAGAAACACAAAAATGAACTGGCGGCATTGATGGTAACATATCCATCTACGCACGGCGTTTTTGAGGAAGAAATTAAAGAGATTTGCGATATTGTCCACAACTGCGGCGGACAAGTTTATATGGACGGCGCAAATATGAATGCTCAAGTTGGTTTGTGCCGCCCCGGCGATTTTGGTGCTGATGTTTGTCACTTAAATCTGCACAAAACTTTTTGTATTCCCCACGGTGGCGGCGGGCCGGGAATGGGGCCGATTGGGGTAATGTCTCATTTGGTAGAATTTTTGCCCAGTCATTCTATTCTGAACAGTCAACAGTCAACAGTCAACAGTCAACAGTCAACAGTTAACAGTCAACAGTCAACAGTTGGTGCTGTTTCCGCAGCGCCTTGGGGAAGTGCTAGCATTTTGACTATTTCTTGGATGTACATTCGGATGATGGGAGGAGTGGGTTTAACTGAGGCGACAAAAGTAGCAATTCTTAATGCTAATTACATGGCAAAACGCTTAGAATCTTACTATCCGGTTTTGTACAAAGGGAAAGCTGGTTTGGTGGCGCACGAGTGTATTCTAGATTTGCGATCGCTCAAAAAATCTGCGACTATTGAAGTCGAAGATATCGCTAAACGGTTGATGGATTACGGCTATCACGCGCCGACGGTTTCTTGGCCGGTTGCTGGTACGGTAATGGTGGAACCGACGGAAAGCGAATCAAAGCAGGAATTAGACCGTTTTTGCGATGCGATGATTGCGATTCGAGGCGAAATTGCGGAGATAGAAAAAGGTAATGTTGACGCGCAAAATAATGTCTTGAAAAATGCGCCGCACACCGCAGAATCTCTGATGGTTGATGAGTGGAATCGTCCTTATACTCGCGCGCAAGCGGCTTATCCGGCACCTTGGACTCGCGAATATAAGTTTTGGCCGGCGGTGGGTCGCATAGATAATGCGTTTGGCGATCGCAATTTTGTTTGTTCTTGTTTGCCAATGGAGGCTTACAGTCAAGGTTAAATCGCTCTCTCCGGACTCGCAATGCGCACTTGACCCCTAGATAAAGTGTAGGTGCGCATTGCGCACCTTATATCAAATCCGCCCTTCATCGTCCTGTATTTATCTCTCTCTTCTCTTCCTCTGCGTTCTCTGCGTACTCTGCGGTTTAATCATTCCAATGCAACCGGAATTGATATTACCCTACATAAACGCGCTGAAAAAGACTTAATAAAAAACTACCAAAACTCCCAGTAAAATAAAAAATGAATGCAACAGGCGTTGCTGAGTTACGGTATGAAAGGCTAAATATGCAGGTCAGAGAAACCAGTATCCACAAAGCTTCGGGATTTTCAACTGAATTTTTTTCATACCCAGATTAAGCAACACCACTCACCGCGATGTTCATTCAAAACCGACAAGTTACGATAAATTGCGCGATCGCACTTATCAATATGCGTCAATAATAAAAGCTACCGATCCCACTGCTAATTTACTCTGCCCGTCGGATTTTGGCTGGCCTGTCTATGTGGATTCTCTCCTAAAAGGCGATTCCCTTCGGGATAGCTTCGCTTCACGCACTTGATCCAATTTCCTACACAGCATCAGGATCTACGCCCAACTCCCGTAACCTCGCCGCCAATCTTTCAGCGCGTTGTTCGACTGTTTGTAGTTGCTGCAATTGAGCTTGTTCGGCCTTAATTAACCCTTCCACCAATGGCGGATCTAAAATTTCATTGACTGATAATCTCAGATTGGGAAATACTACAGATTCCATTTCATCACCAGGCAAGTAATTTACCTCTGTATAAATGTCATCACCTTCGAGAAATGCCATAACTCGCACCCGTTGCCTGGTTTGTGCTGGGTCAACAATCACATATTCAGGTACGTTAGCTTGTTCATACTCTCCTCGTTTAGTTATATAGTCTGCCCGCCGATCTTGGCTAACTACTTCTATTACTAATAACGGCGTTTCATCAAAGTCAAGTATTCCCGATCCACGTCTAGCAAGAGCTTGTTGCCACAAACTTTCTGTGCAAACAACTACATCGGGAATGCGAGATGTCGCCTCTTCGGTTCTCACTCCTACAGAAGTTTTTACGACTAAATCGAGATTGTGTTCAGCTAGGTAACGCTGCAATTTGTAAACCCAAAATTCGCAGATGCTTGTATGTAATGCGCTAGCCGTTGCTATCGGTATTAATTTGCCTTTGTACAATTCATATTTTACATCGTCATTGCTTTGATAAACTCTGTACTCTTCAAAAGTTAATGTCGGCGAAGTATCGAGCTGTTTTTCTTCGACTGCTGGCACAACAGATTGAGACATATATTTTGGCCTATCTCGATAGTTTTATATTATACTCAATTTTGATTTTAACACTCAAGGCATTGATTACGAAAAGATCGATCGCCCTGATTGAATCTCCAATAAGCACAGGCCGCAAGAGTTTTAATATTTTTCAAAATACAAATTCAATATTTGGTTCAGTTCACCATTTCGGCGATCGGCTCAACAAGGCTGTAGCTGCCTCGCTGTCGAGAGGTTTAGAGAAAAAGTACCCCTGACCGTACTCGCAGCCGATCGCCCGCATTTGAGCCAACTGGACGGCGGTTTCGACACCTTCTGCCACTACCTCCATCCCCAAACTGCGGGCCAGCATGACGATCGCCCGCACGATTTCCAAATTTTCGCCCTTTTCCCCGATACGGCTGACAAAAGAGCGATCGACCTTCAAAATATTAATCGGGAACCTGTGCAAATAACTCAGAGACGAATAACCAGTCCCGAAATCATCAATGCACAGCTCAATCCCCAACTCTCTCAACTGCGAAAGCATCCCCGCCGCCACTTCCCCATCTTCCATCACCACACTCTCAGTAATCTCCAACTTCAAACAGCGAGCGTCAACACCCGTTTCCAACAAAACTTGCTTAATTTGCTCGATCGAGTCCGGTTCCGAAAACTGCCTCCCGGAAAGATTTACTGCTACTGTCAATCGCGAATTTCCCACAGGTAAATTCAAACTCTGCCACTTGATAATTTGGCGGCAGCTTTCGTTCAAAACCCACAAACCCAAAGGCGTAATTAACCCTGTTTCCTCCGCCATCGCAATAAATTCCATCGGGGAAACTAAACCTCGTTCCGGGTGCAGCCAGCGGACTAACGCCTCAAATCCGATAACTGAGCCACTTTTCAAACAAACGATCGGCTGATAATAAACAGTAAAAGGGCATTCCAATTTAAAAGGAGCAAATTGCGATTTCGGACGCTCCAACTTCCGATCGATTGCGCTCATAGGCGAGTTTTCCTCCGCCGCCCCACATCCGAAATCCAGTATTGAATGTTTCAAATTGAGCTCTTCAACCGATTCCCGCAAATCGTGTTCCAAGTTCATCAAAGCCACAGCCCGAGTGTGCATCGAACTGGTAAACACTTCGTAGCGAGCTTTACCCAAAGCTTTGGCGCGGTACATCGCAATATCAGCATCGCGCAAAATATCTCCTGCCCACTGATATTTGTTGGTACTCAAAGCAATGCCGATGCTAGCAGTAGTTAAAACTTTATTACCTTCCAAATAAAGCGGTCGTTCGATCGCCTTGAGAATTTCCTTCGCTTGGGCTATCGCCTCATCAACACCCTGAATTTCCTCCAGCAAAATCACAAACTCATCTCCCCCCACACGTGCCGCCGTATCGCCAGGCCGCAAACAAGTCAAGAGACGGCGAGCCACAGCCACCAACAGCCGATCGCCCGTGCGGTGTCCTTGGCTGTCATTAATCACCTTAAACCTGTCCAAATCCAGAAACAGCACCGCCAACTTATAGCTTGGATGCCGTTGCGCGCGCGCAAAAGCTTGCCCCAACCTGTCAGTCAACAAACCCCGGTTCGGCAACCCCGTCAGCGCATCGTGCAAAGCATCGTGCAACAGTTGTTCTTCAGCCAGCTTGCGCTCAGTCACGTCGTGACAGTTGACCACAATTCCCCGCACCGAAGGTTCGTCGAGCAAATTCGTCGCCACCGCTTCCAACACGCACCAGGAACCGTCCTTGTGCTGCACTCGGTATTCCGCCATTCCCAGGCTAACTCTCGGCCTTTGCATGACACCTTTGAACACTTGATCCACTATCAGCAATTCGTCAGGGTGAATCAAGTCAAATACAGATCGGCCGAGCACTTCCGCCGTCGGGTAGCCCAAAATCCGCTCTAGGGAAGGAGAGACATAGCGGCAAAAGCCTTTCTCGTCGAGAATCACAATAATGTCTCTAGCATTTTCAATCAACGATCGAAAGCGCTTCTCGCTTTGCCGCAGCTCTTGTTCCGTGCGCTTTCGGTCGGTAATATCGGTATTCATGTAAATCAGACCGACAATTTTTCCTGTGGGGTCTTTAATAGCATCGGCCCGCAGCAGCACTTGCAACATTTCCCCGCTTTTAGTGCGGTTGGTAATTTCACCAGACCAAGAATAACCCTGGGCGATCGTGTCGAGTACCTCGCTTGCGACTGCGGGGTCAGCAAAAACTGCCGGTATACCTCCGGCTAGCTTAAATTCCTCTGCGGTATCCCATTCAAATAGCTGAGAAAACGCTTGATTTTGATAGATGTGAGTGCCGTTTGCATCGCTGATGCCGATCGCGTCGCTCGAACTTTCCACCGCCTTGCGAGTCAGCACCAGAGCTTCTTCTGTCCGCTTGCGCTCGGTAATGTCTATCCCTACCAGACAAGCTGCTTTGCCGCGATCGTACTTTTGAGCAACAATCAAATAGTATCCCGCGGACTCTCCGCCGTCCGTTTTGACCTTAACGCTGAGTTCTTTAACCGCTTCCGTAGCGTCGCCAGCAAAAAACTCCACCACAAAAGAGTTAAAATCCGAGCTAGCGCCCAGAAAACCGATATCTTGACCCACAAAAGCCGACGGTGGCAAACCGTGCAGTTTGGCTAAGTGCTGGTTAACCCCCAAATAGCGCAAATCCGAGCTAATCCAAGATACTGTTCCCGGAACTGCTTCCAAAATCGTTTGCAGTTGGTCGTTAGCTTGCTGCAATGCTTCGTGCACTTCACATATGCGTTCCGACAAGTCCGACTGAATCCCTACGAAGTGAGTCAAATTAGCGCTGTCGTCTCGCACGGGAGATAGCGACAATTTGCTCCAAAAAGGACTGCCGTCTTTGCGGTAATTTTTGATGGTTGTCTTGATTTCTAGACCTTGGCGCAAGGCATCGCGGATCTTAGCTACGGTAGTTCGATCCGTATCGGGGCCTTGCAAAAATCGGCAATTGCGCCCCAAGATTTCACTGGCGCAGTAACCTGTCATCCGTTCAAAGGCCGGATTGCAATAAATTATGGGACAATCGGGTGCATTGGCGTCAGCAATGACAATGCCGCTGCTAGTAGCTGCCAAGGCTCGATCGCTCAGCCACAGTGCTTTTGATGCAGTATGGCGATCGCCGGCACCCCCCACTTCACCTAAATTAGAAATTGACTGGTTCTCCCGATCTCCCATCAGCCGAACTTTCAAGCAAACCTTTACAATTTCCGAGTTGCTTCTTACTTTAGCGTTTTTCAGGGTTTGCGCCACGTAAATTGTATCTTGGTACTTAAGTAAGCGGGATTTAACCTTAGTTGTTAGTTGTATTTTCTACGCTTGCTGTTGGGCATTTAAAAAAGCATATCTTCACTTCAGCAGTGAAAACCCTCTCTCTATTCCTCTGCCCCTCGGACTCTCTCCCCCTCTCCCCTTCTCCCCGCGCTCCGTTAATCGAGATGCGCAGCAGCTTATTTAGCAGGAGTTGCAGCTTGAGAGCTCGGCGGCGCAATATTAATTAAGGGCAAAGTTCCGCCTCCTCCCATTACTGTCGGAAACTGACCGTTCCATTTTTCAATCGCTTGCTGCTGCAAAATTTCAGGAGTTAAAGTTTGCCGCTGCAAGCGCTGAGCTTCGGCTTGACCTTTAGCGCGGTTAATTTGGGCTTGAGCGTCTTGGGTTGCTTTTTTAACTGTAAATTCTGCCTGTTTAGCTTCTTGTTCTGCTATCTGCTTGGCTTCGATAGCTTTGCTAAATTCTGGAGAAAAGCCAAAATTTATTAACGAAACATCTCTGACGATGACGCCGTAAGGTTCCAAACGCTTTTTGAGGCTGTTGTCGATTTCTGTTTTGAGTTCCGTGCGCTTAGTGATAATTTCTTCTGCTGTTTTTTTAGAAGTTGCTGCTTTGAGAACTTCGGAAATTGCCGGACTCAGAACGCGGGTAACAATTTCTTCTTCGTCTCCTACTTGTTGGAAAACTTGATTTACTTTGGCGGGGTCAACATTCCAGTTGACTGCCAAATCTGTAGTAATACTTTGCAAATCTTTGGATGCTGCATCTGCTTTCAAATCTGTTTTTTGTACCCGCACGCTCAGAGTTTTTACAGAGGTGACGATCGGTAAAATCGGGTGGATGCCTTCATCTAAAATCGCGTTTTGAACCTTGCCGAAGCGCATCATGACGCCGCGTTCCCCTGCGCCGACGATGGCAAAAGGTCTTAAAATTAAGGCGGCTATCGTGAAGACGATGCCACCGACGATGTAGAGAGCTAGGTTGTACTGAACTCTTTGCATGGTTTTCATAGGTTAATTCAGCTATGTTGTGTTACTGGATGTTAGTTTTATATTCGCTATGATCTAAGATTATAACTTCATGCTAATGGTGCAACAACTCATAAATTCATTTATTTTTTTTCATAAAACTCATATAGTTGTGAGGGTCTGGGAACCTCTTATATCTATGAGCGGGGATGAACAATGGCACTTGTAGCTGGCTGAGATTATTGATGAATAAATGTTTCACTCATCTTGACAATGGGGATGATTTTAGATAAAGAAGTAAATAGGTAGCTCGATCGCTCTCCGACAAGCGATAAAATGGCGATCGCAAAGAGAAAGCTTTCTAGAAAGCTAAAAAATCAGCATCAAATAGGTATTTTTTGTGAATTTTGAGTAGAAAATTGGAGGTCAGCGGCGGTGAAACCTTTGCGGGTTGGTGCAAGCCGCGAAAGATAGAATTTCATTCTCCGACGTACAGACTCTATTGGTAGAATAAGCCTCGCCCCGCCTTGCTCAAACCTCCAGAGTATAAAGAAAGACTCCTTACGCAAGTTGTGAATTTATAGTGTAAAAGGATAAAAATCCGAGTTTAAAAATGGCAGAAAATAAGTTAAACTTAGATGAGAACGGTTAAATAAAGATGCCTAATGTTGCAGCGACACCCTTGGCCGCAGACAATTGAAGAGGCGATCGCCATTCAAGAACAGCTTCGGTCAGAGGTAATTACCGAAAATAAATTGGAGACAGTTCGGTACGTCGCAGGCGTAGATGTCGGCTACGACATTGCAGACGACGTATCGCGGGCCGCTGTAACAGTTCTGAGCTTTCCCGACTTGCAGTTGCAGCAGCAAGCTGTGGTTCGCAGTCCTACAACTTTTCCTTATATTCCGGGTTTCCTGTCTTTTCGAGAAGTGCCGGCAGTCCTTGAGGCTTTGGAAAATATCAGTTTGAGGCCAGACTTGATATTGTGCGACGGTCAAGGACTAGCCCATCCCCGCAGGTTCGGTCTTGCCTGCCATTTGGGGGTGTTGACAGGGATTGCGACCATCGGAGTTGCCAAAAATCGATTTATTGGAGAACATTCAGAAGTCGGGATCGACCGGGGCAGTTGGCAACCCTTGCTGCGGTCGGGAGCAACGGTAGGCGCAGCGCTGAGGACGCAAACAGGGGTAAAACCGATTTATGTTTCCATAGGCCATAAGGTAAACTTGAAAAGTGCGATCGAGTACGTCCTGCGCTGCGCCCCAAAATATCGCTTACCAGAAACAACTCGATCGGCAGACCAACTCACATCGGGATAACTGGCAAGCGCGGAAGGCATCAAAAAAAAAGTAAAAAGACAAAAAAGCATCCCTCTTGGGACTTTTAATTTTTGAGGTGTCGCCGTTAAGTCAAAAAATCCTCTGAGTCTACCCCCAATCAGCTTTAGTTTCCATCCTTCCAGCGAACTAAAGAATGACCATACCTGAGAAAGAGGTATAAAAGTTGGGGGGTTTCTACAATGATTGAAAGACAGTAACCTGCTTAAACATTGGCGGCTCTAACTATAGTGCCCGGGCGTGAACTATTTTTAGTTCACATTTGTAAATTATGAAATATTCATTCTGCGAGTTAAACCAAAAGCAGAGATTCGTCAGATGAGGTTTCATAATTTACCGTCGGATATCTCACCACTGACTGGGAGTACCCACCACAGTGGGAGGCGAAGGCGCGATCGAGCTAAAAAATCAGAAAAAAAACAAGGAGACAGTCATGGCTGAGAAAAGCAAACGCGGATTCGCTTCTATGGATGCAGAAAAACAGCGCGCAATTGCTAGCAAAGGCGGAAAAGCTGCACACGAGAAAGGAACTGCACACGAATTCACCCCTGAAGAAGCCAGAGAAGCTGGCCAGAAAGGCGGCGAAGCTGTCAGCAGAAATCGCGAACACATGGCTCAAATTGGTCGCGAAGGCGGTCGCAAAAGCCGCAAGAGCGAATAAGTATCTCCAGGCTGGCGCTGCAACGAAAGATTACACAGTTGCAGCTTGAGAGATAGCACTAGGACACTGAGCGTTTGAGGAGGTGGGGCGATCGAATTTCCCGAGATAGTTCGATCGCCATACCTCCAAAATTCCTTATTAGCGCACCAAAGCTTCGCAAATCTGAAAACCCCACAGCAATTAGTTTTTAGCAATCGCTGGCAAATCTTTAACAGCAAAATTTTAACAAAGCTGCACTGGGGTGAATAATTTTGTGGGAAAGAAAAGCTGGCAAGCGCGAGTCAGTCTCTCAAAAAAAGCCAATACGAGCACAAAAAGCCCTGACTTCGGGGCTTTTTTGTTTAGCTGCACATAATATTTTCAGAAGTTCGATCGAGTCGGCGTCAATAATTCTAATTAAGTTTTTTAGTGAGGAAGTCCGTCCTCAAAATAAATCAGCTAATATTTTTTTATATTTTTGAGCAAACTATACAATCATGACAAACCAGCTCACTTTAGCATGGACAGAAGCTGGGGTGCGTCAAACTCTGACAATTCAAAACGGACAGCCGAGCAAAAATCCGGGAACCGTGAGGCTCGGGCGCGATCCGGCGAAGTGCGATCTAGTATTTTCCCATCCCAGCGTATCGGGTCTGCAGGTTGAAATATTTTTTAATCAGGAATTGCAGGAGTATGCAGTGCGGAATTTGCGCGAAAGCAATCCGCCCCTGGTTGACGGAAAAATTCTCGCCCGAGGCGAAGCAAAATTGAGTCCGGGAAGCCGCATCCATTTAGGCCAAGTGCAAATCGAGGTGGTGAAGGTGACTGAGGTGGAGGTAGCCGCGCCGCAGACTGTTTTGCTGTCCGGGCCTCCCGCACCGGGTAACTCTGGGCCGACGGGGCCTTCAAAATATGGTTTGCAGTGTCCGAAGTGCACTCGAATTTCGCCTTACGCGCAGTTGAATGCGGGGTGTCCGTGGTGCGGTACTTCTTTGGCGGCGGCGGCGAGTGTGATGATCTCTCCGTGAATGTTTGAAAAAGGGAAAATCGGCCTATCCGCTAAACACTCTCAATTTCAAAAATCTTTGTTGCAGAAAGCTCAAAGCCGAAGGCTGATGTTTAAAAAATAATCATGAATTCTCAACCCTTGCGCCTGCGACTGACTTGGACAGATACAGCTACGGGGGATTGTCGATCCCCGATACTCGACTTACCCATCGCTTTGGGACGAATTTTTGAAGCTATGCCCGCCACACTCAACGGGGAACGAGTTTCTCGAATTGCGCTCAGCAGCAGTCAAGTTTCTCGCTTTCACGGAGTGATTGGCACCGAAGGTAACAGTATCGTACTCACTGACACGGGCAGCCGCAACGGTACTTTTGTTAACGGCGTTCGCCAAACCCGGTGCGTGCTGGCAAACGGGGATATGCTGCAAGTTGGCCCCTACGCGATCGGCATTTCTTTTGCTATTAATTCCCCAGAAACGCCCTCGGTCAATTCTCACATTTTCTTTAACCCGCAGACCAATGGGCCAGACCCACGGGGCCAGCAAATGGTGTTGCAGCTTCCTCAAACACGTAGTAGGGGAGAATTTCCGCCGATCGCATTTTTGCACGCTTCTCAAGTGAATATGCGATCGCTCCAATCTATGGGAGTCCGTGTGGCAGAAGTTGATTGGGCGGCCGTTGGCGGCGGTTTGGGCAGCTTGATGTGGGTGGATTTGCTGAGAATTTGCGGGGTGAAAACAGATCGAATTGCGGTTTTGGGCATGGAAGAGCAACCTTACGCCCGCTATCGGCGTCTGTGCCTGAATTCTCAAATTCCGCTGCGGGAACGCCTGCGATCGAATTCTGACTCTTGTCCAGACAACATTTGGGGGTGGCCTCCCTATGCTTTGCGGGAAGCTTGGCAGGAATTGCTGAAAGGGCGTTTGGGGGTGTCGTTGAAGTTGATGTGGCAGGTGTTTGCCGAACCGACTTTTGCCGAAACTTATACGCCTCGCGCGGGGAATGTGTTTGATTCTATTGACAGGGAAGTCGATCGAATTGGGTGGAATCAGATGTTTCGCTACGGTAGAGTGCGGGGAATTCGCAAAACAGATGACGGCAGGTACGCGATCGCTTATTCTCGATCGAATGCGGATCGCCGCGACCACGCTTTTTTAATCGCCAAATACGTACACTTAGCCACCGGCTATCCCGCCATTCAATTTCTGCCCGACTTGCAAGCTTACCGCGAAAAAACCCAGGATTTTGAGTCGGTTGTCAACGCTTACGAAAACCACGACGGCGTTTACGAAAAATTGGAGGCCAGGGGCGGCAGCGTGTTAATTAGAGGGCGGGGAATTGTGGCTTCCCGCGTGGTGCAGCGAATTTACGAAGCGCGACAGCGGAACCGCAACATTCAAGTATTGCATTTGATGCGATCGCCCAAACCCCAGGGCAACAAATTTAACCTCGCTCAGCGCAGCGTCGAAAATCACTACGAATTTCAACCTTTCAACTGGCCGAAAGCTTGCTGGGGCGGGGAACTCCGCGTACTTTTGGAACAAGCCGCCCCGGAATTGCGGCCGCAGTTGCTCACCGACTGGGGCGGAACTACCACAGCCCAGCGCAGCGACTGGCGGCGGATTGTCAAAGAAGGTTTAAGTCAAGGATGGTATCAAATTACCTTCGGGGAAGTCGAGCGAGTCGAGCGCGACAGTCAAAACCGGACGGTGACGTACATTCAGGAGAAGGAACTCAAGGGGCAAATTAAGTTAGAGGCTGATTTTATTATTGATGCTACGGGTTTGGACGCTAAGGTAAAAACCAGTCCCCTATTAAACGATTTGGTAGCTCAATACAATCTTCCCCTCAACGGTTTGGGGCGGCTGAGTGTTAACAATGATTTTGAAGTTCCTGAATTGCGGAATTCTTCTGCTAGCAACACAGAAGGTCGGGTTTACGCAGCCGGCGCGATTACTTTGGGGGGGCCTTACGCGCCGGTAGACAGTTTTTTGGGCTTGCAATACGCCGCCTTGCGTTCGGTTGAAAGTCTGGCCGCCAACCGAGTTCCGGGTGTGCGGAAATTGAGCGTTTGGCGATCGTTCGTGCAGTGGTTGAAGTGGATTTTTAATAAATCTCCCGGCTAACTTGAAGGAGGAAGTTCGGCAACAAGCAATGTAGAAGATTTAATTGATTTAACTGAGCTTCGCGTTCAATCTAAAATCTAAAATCTAAAATCTAAAATCGCACAACCTTCCCATTCAATCTAAAATCTAAAATCTAAAATCTAAAATCGCACAACCTTCCCATTCAATCTAAAATCTAAAATCCAAAATCTAAAATCGCATGACTCCCACCTTATTCGGCCGCTGGCAAACTCGGTTATTACTATTTGCAACCGTAGGCGTTTTAGTAAGCCTGCCCTTTTTTATGGGTTTAATTACCTCCCAATCAGGCTCAATCTTTTTCTGGATTTTAGGGTATGTAGCGATTTTTGGCATCGGCTGGGATGCTTTATATATTTCGATCCAGCAGTTTCGCTGGGATCGAGATTGGCCTGGGGCGTTTCAATTGCTCGCTGGGATTTGGGAAGCGCTTTTTGTGTTATTTTTAATCAAAATTATCGGTTTGCCCGGGATACCTGCACAAGATTTTGACTTGGGAGCTTTTGCATTGCATTATAGTTTAGTGTGGCTGGCTATTTATCTGGCATCGCAAACACTGATGCGGATTTTCTTTCCTTACTGGCGTTTCCGAGGCGGTCAATGGTTGTAATCATACCTGTAGCGGCGGGTTTTACCCACAATAATCGCCTCAAACCAATAATCTCATAAACCCGCTCCGGCCATTCTACCAATTCCCAATTCCCAATTCCCCATGCCCCATTCCCCATGCCCCATTCCCAATTCCCCATGCCCAATGCCCAATTCCCCATCCCCTGTATTTTCTCATTTTTTTCAGGTTCAGGGTTGCTCGATCTGGGTTTTGAGTCGATCGGCTTTAATGTAGCGTATGTCAATGAAATTTTTCCACCTTTCATGCAAGCATACCGCTATTCTCGGCAGTGCCTGAATTTGCCGCTACCAGAATACGGATATTGTGAAGGAGAGGAAGCAGATGTAACTCGACTTGTAGGGGGAGAACCAGCTTTTCGCCTGCGGGAATTGATGCAGGATGCCCGCAAGCATCACGATATTGTGGGATTTATCGCGGGGCCGCCTTGTCCTGACTTTTCTATTGGCGGCAAAAACCGAGGTGGGGAAGGAGATAAAGGTCAACTTTCAGCTTCATACATTGAATTAATTTGTCAGCAGCAGCCTGATTTCTTTTTATTTGAAAATGTCAAAGGTTTGTGGAAAACAAAAAAACATAAAGCTTTTTACGACGCACTCAAAAATCAGTTGGCTGATTCGGGATACGTTTTTGCCGAACGTTTAATTAATGCGATAGAATACGGTGTCCCGCAAGATAGAGAGAGAATTATTTTGATTGGATTTAGAAAAAACCTTATCAAAAATCTGGGCATTTCCCTAGAGGAAAAAAGCCAAATGTTAGCCGAAAGTTTATTTCCTTGGCCAAGTCAGATATTATATCCCAAATCAGAAATTTTTTCTCATCCTTGGCCGAATATAACTGCCTTTGCAGGTGGTAGTTTGTTGCCTTGCCCCGATGGTATTCCCAAAGAGTTAACCGTTGAGTTTTGGTTCCAAAAAAATGACGTTCTCAACCATCCCAATGCCAAACACTATTTCCAACCCAAAGCAGGCCTTAAGCGGTTTGCTTCCGTTGATGAAGGAGATGATTCAAAAAAATCTTTCAAGCGATTGCACCGGTGGCGTTATTCGCCAACAGCTTGTTACGGCAATAACGAAGTTCACTTGCACCCTTACAAACTTCGCCGACTTTCTGTTGCAGAAACGCTGGCTATTCAGTCACTGCCCAAAGATTTTGCACTACCGGCAAAGATGACGTTGACTAATATGTTTAAAACTGTTGGCAATGGGGTTCCTTATTTGGCTGCACAAGGTATTGCCAAAACAATTTTACAGTTTTTACAGACAAAATAAATAGATAAATAAGCGCAAAAGTATCTCAGAAACCCGGTTTATTGCTAGATTTGTCGTGACTAATCCCAAAACTCGTAGCAACAGGCTTTCTAGCCCTCTGTAACAGTTAATCGTTGCGCCTCACACACGCTAGAGATTGGTGAACGCCGTTGTTTAAATGAACTAATAAAAAGAAAAATTCACAAATGGTTTAGACTTGTTATATAATAGTTGGTTAAGGTTGAAAACCTATATTTTTTATTGCCTGCAATTCGCCATGACCGTTAAACCCCGCCGCTATCACATCACTACTTTCGGATGCCAGATGAATAAAGCCGACTCGGAACGGATGGCCGGCATTCTCGAAAATATGGGCTTTGAGTTCTCGGAAGACCCGAACGAAGCTAGCTTGATTCTCTACAATACTTGCACAATTCGCGACAATGCCGAACAAAGAGTTTATTCTAACCTCGGAAGGCAAGCTCATCGCAAGCGCCAAGAACCGGGTTTAACTTTAATTGTAGCTGGATGCGTGGCGCAGCAGGAAGGTGAAGCGCTGCTGCGGAGAGTGCCGGAATTAGACTTAGTAATGGGGCCGCAACACGCTAACCGACTTGAAGATTTGCTGGAACAAGTTTTTGAGGGCAATCAAGTTGTGGCGACTGAAGCTGTTGAGATTATGGAGGATATTACTAAGCCGCGCCGCGACAGCAAGGTGACTGCTTGGGTGAATGTAATTTACGGCTGCAATGAACGCTGCACTTATTGTGTTGTGCCGAATGTTCGCGGGGTTGAACAGTCGCGAATGCCAGAGGCGATTCGCGCGGAAATGGAGGATTTGGGCCGTCAAGGTTACAAGGAAGTAACTTTGTTGGGGCAAAATATTGATGCTTACGGGCGCGATTTGCCGGGGACAAAACCGGGCGGCAGCAACCAGCATACTTTGACGGATTTGCTTTATTTTTTGCAGGATGTGCCTGGTGTCGATCGCCTCAGATTTGCTACTAGCCACCCGCGCTATTTTACTGAAAGATTGATTAAGGCTTGTGCTGAATTACCGCAGGTTTGCGAACATTTTCACATTCCTTTTCAGTCGGGAGATAATGATATTTTGAAGGCGATGTCGCGCGGTTATACTCAGGAAAAATACCGCCGGATTATTGATACAATTCGCCGTTATATGCCGGATGCTTCGATTACTGCGGATGCGATTGTGGGTTTTCCTGGGGAGACAGAAGCCCAGTTTGAGAAGACTTTGAAGTTGATCGAAGACGTTGGTTTCGATTTGGTGAATACTGCGGCTTATTCCCCTCGCCCTGGGACGCCGGCGGCTTTGTGGGAAAATCAGTTGAGTGAGGAGGTGAAAGCCGATCGCCTACAACGAATCAATCATGTAGTGACAACAACGGCGATGGAACGATCGCAGCGCTATTTCGGACGCACTGAAGAGGTTTTGGTGGAAGTCCAGAATCTCAAAGATTCAACTCAGGTGATGGGACGCACTCGCGGCAATCGTTTGACATTTTTTAAGGGCGATATTGCTGAATTGGCTGGTAATATTGTGCGGGTTAAAATTACAGATATTCGCGCTTTTAGTTTGACAGGAGAAATGCTGGAATAGTTTTGAGCTTTGAGTTTTGAGTTAAATTACCCAAAATAATGTTGGCGAACTCAATACTCTCAACTGAAATTGTAGGGTGGTTAAATCGCAACTAGATTTGTGGAAATAAGTAATATCAAATCCGGTAGCATCGGCATTAATATTACTCACAGCTAGGACACGGCAGTGCCGTGTCCCTACAATTAATCCCGGTAGGGACACGGCACTGCCGTGTCCTCTATATAATTCCGGTGCAACCGGAAACAATATAATTGAATATCGGCAGCAAATAATAAATAAACCAATTTGCATTTTGCTGTAAACAACTATTCCGACAACTGAGGATGGCTGGAGTATTAAGCGTTTCTGTTGATTCCGGGAATATCGGGCTGCGCTGAAGGAAATAAACTGTTTCAAGTGAGGGCCAGAAACCGGGAATCGAATGCTGAGGGAAATGATGGGATTTTAAGCTGTTTAGGGGATGCAATTTTTGACTAACTGTGGCTGTTTGCTGTGGATTGTGGCGACGGTTTAACTGAAAATGACCGGGCGGGAATTCAGGCTTTTGACAGGCGGGAGGGGGGATTTTAACCGCAGAGAGCGCAGAGAACACAGAGGAAGAGTGGGAGGGAGGAGATAAGTAGTTTTAAGGCGGTTCGTTTCTGCGTTGGCTGCGCTAACTGCGTGTATATTTGTCAAAAAGTGCTAGGAGTATTGAAAAATGACAACGATGCGGATCGGGCTATTGTTCGGGGGGCGATCGGGCGAACACGAAGTCTCAATTAGTTCGGCGCGGGCGATCGCCCGCGCCCTCGCTGCTGACGAAAATGCCTCTAAATACGAAGTTCTGCCCTTTTACATCCAAAAAAACGGCCGCTGGCTGTCGGGAACATTACCTCAACAAGTCTTAGCCACCGGAAAACCTGTGGAAATAGAGGAACAACCCGGACAAGACGACTCTGCCGCGTCTGGACAGTTTCCTAATTTTAATACCGTAGATGTTTGGTTCCCTGTTTTGCACGGGCCAAACGGTGAAGACGGTACGGTGCAAGGGTTGCTGAAATTAATGCAAATTCCTTTTGTCGGTTCGGGGGTTTTAGGTTCGGCGCTGGGAATGGATAAAATTGCGATGAAAATGGCTTTTGCTCACGCTGGTTTGCCGCAGGTAAAATACATCGCTGTCAACCGTTCCGAAATCTGGTCTAATCCTTGCGTTTTCCCCAAGCTGTGCGACAAAATTGAATCAGCTTTGGGCTATCCTTGCTTTGTTAAACCGGCGAATTTGGGTTCGTCTGTGGGAATTTCTAAAGCTCGATCGCGCGCTGAATTAGAAGCAGCTCTCGATAGCGCCGCCAGCTACGACAGGCGGATAATTGTCGAAGCGGGTGTGGTTGCTAGAGAATTAGAATGTGCAGTTTTGGGTAACGACAATCCCAAAGCTTCAAGCGTGGGAGAAATTACTTTTCAAAGCGATTTCTACGACTACGAAACTAAATATACCCAGGGACAAGCCGATTGCTCAATACCGGCAAAAGTCAGCGGTGCGATCGTCTCGCAAATCCAAGAAATGGCAGTACAAGCTTTTTTGGCTGTAGATGCAGCCGGTTTAGCGCGAGTAGACTTTTTCTACATTGAATCAACCGGAGAAGTTTTGATTAATGAAATCAACACTTTTCCCGGCTTTACAGCTACCAGTATGTATCCGCAAATGTGGGCAGCGGACGGCATTTCTTTCCCGGAATTAGTAGACCGTTTAATTCAATTAGCTCTCGAACGGCACGGGGAAAAAGGTTGAATCGCGAGCCGCAAACTGCTTCCGTGCCAATAGCCAAAAATAAATTATTTTGCCGGTAATATATCCATGCCAGCGGAAACGATATAACATGGTTGTGGCAGGCAGTGCCTGCCCGCAGCCCTATTTCTGCTGCTGGTCAAGGAACAGGGAATTTTTAGCAGGCTGGTATAAATTAAATGCAACATAAAATGTTTAAGGGAGAACGGCGAATAGCAGCGTCAATCTCACATCTTGCATCTTAAAATTTAACTCGGTTAACTTAGATGAGACGTTTCACTCAACTGTCGCATTGGTGGACTTACGGACTGTTTTTTCCCCTAGCGGTACTCAACTGCTGGTTAGCCCTCCTAGTCTTTGAATATTTTCGCGCCCTGATTACAGTTTTGATCGTCGCTACAGTCTTCTCTTTTTTGCTAGATTATCCAGTGCGCTTTCTGCACAGATACGGCTTGAAGCGCGATCGAGCAGTTTTGTCGGTATTGTTTTTGACTTTACTGCTATTGGTGGTTTTAGGTCTGACTCTGGCTCCCATTTTGCTAAACCAAATCACTGAACTCGCCACCAGACTGCCGACTTGGATAGTTTCTGGCACAGAACAGATTGAAGCGTTTCACAAATGGGCGGAAAATCGCAATCTCCGCATTGATGTTAGCGGTTTGACGACCCAATTGAGCGATCGACTTTCATCTCAATTGCAGTCTCTCACTGGCGAAATTCTCAAATTTGGCTTGGGTGCTGCAGACAGTCTGTTGAATTCCCTCCTCACAATAGTCCTGACATTTTACTTGCTCTTGCACGGCGATCGCGTTTGGGAAGGCTTGTTTAAATGGTTTCCCTCCAAGCTGAACCTTCAATTGCGAGAGTTGCTGGCGCGAAGCTTCCACAACTACTTCGTCGGGCAAGCAACTTTGGCGGGTTTGATGGGACTGTCGATGACTGTTGCTTTTTTAATTTTGCGAGTTCCTTTCGGACTGCTGTTCGGTTTGGGTGTGGGTGTAATGACTATGATTCCCTTCGGGGCACCTTTCAGTATTTGCATTGTCAGTTTGCTGATCACATTAAACAACTTTTGGCTCGGCGTCACAGTCTTAGCTGTCGCTACAATAATTGAGCAAGTAATTGAAAGCGGAGTTGCTCCTCGCTTATTAGGCAGTTTTATCGGTCTCAATCCCGTGTGGATTTTAGTGTCGCTGCTGGTGGGGGTTAAGGTGGCTGGAGTAGCAGGTTTGTTAGTTGCTGTGCCGATGGCTGGTTTTATTAAGAATACTGTTGATACTTTGGAAATTTCGAGGAACAAGTCAAGGGAAATAGATTCGGTTAGTTCCATTAAATCTATAGATCAATAAAATTGCAAACTCGGTTTATATTTAAGATTTTAATGGAGTTTTGGCCGGCTATTGTGGCTGAGGTTTAGTTGGTACTTTAGCTTGAGGCTTTACAGGTTTTTTACTTCCTGCTTTAGGTTTAGGCTTTCCGGGTGCTTTAGCTGCTGTCCTCGATGCAGGCGGGGTCAAAAACCCCGTTTCTACGTGAACCTCGATCGCTCACAACGAAGATTTTGACTCTTAACCAGGTTTTTGTGATTTCAGGACTGTTGTAGAGTTCGGATATCAATTCAGTCAACATTTCATGCCATTGCGGAATATCCTGGCCTGCAGCCGTAGTCTTGATTATTGGAATCTGAGGCAATTCTCCAATGCAGGCTCAGTTCGATCGCACTCAAAAGCTGGAATCCACACACAATTTTCCTGCAATTGTCGGGTTTCTACCCCAGCTTGTAGGGTAAACCCTACCAGTCAAGCAGACATCACAAATGCTTGAATTAAAATTAAAGAGCCTTTACTTCTAACTTAATTACAGTAGGTGCTAAAAATGCAAAACCATAATTATAACTCTCGCTCTAACTCCCACCAAATCAATACTATGTCAACCAAAAATATGACTGCATCTCAGCGTTCTAGCCGTTTGTATTTGCCGAAAAAACTTGCTTTTTTATCCCTACTTTTGCTCGGCTCCACCGCAACTGTTGGGTGCAACGCCCTAACTTCTCAAGTTCCTGGAAGTTCTAACGCCATTCAAGCTGAACCTTCAACTACAGCGCCAATCTCAGCATTACCTGCAAATATATTGCCCTCTCAAGACTCTAATTTTGTCACTAAAGTTGTGCAGGAAGTCGGTCCCGCAGTGGTGCGGATTAATTCGTCTCGCACGGTGAGGAACCAAGTTCCAGATGAGATCCCCGAGCAATTCCGTCGCTTCTTCGGTTCGGAATCTCCGATTGAGCCGGGAAATCGGGTAGAAAGGGGTTCTGGTTCTGGTTTTGTTTTTGGTTCCGACGGTCGCATTTTGACTAACGCTCACGTTGTTGATGGCGCGGATACGGTAACGGTAAAACTGAAGGATGGCCGCGATTTTGTCGGCAAAGTTTTAGGCGTAGATACAGTTACTGATGTGGCTGTTGTTAAAATTGAAGCTACCAATTTGCCTGTGGTGAGTTTGGGCAAATCTGAAGAATTAGAGCCGGGAGAATGGGCGATCGCGATCGGCAATCCCCTCGGTTTGGACAATACTGTGACTGTGGGCATTATTAGCGCTACAGGCCGTTCTAGCGCCGATGTCGGTGTTCCCGACAAGCGCGTCAGCTTTATTCAAACCGACGCTGCGATCAATCCCGGCAATTCTGGCGGCCCGCTGCTGAACCAGCGCGGTCAAGTTATCGGCATGAATACGGCAATTATTCAAGGCGCTCAAGGATTGGGTTTTGCGATTCCGATCGATCGAGCACAACAAATTGCTCAGCAATTAGTAACAACCGGCAAAGCCGAACATCCTTATCTCGGCGTTCGGATGTTGAGCATTACTCCCGAAGTCAAGGCAGAATTCAATAAAAATCCCAACCCCAAATTGAGGCTGACTGAAGATAAAGGCGTATTGGTTCTGGGAATTGCCAAAGGTTCTCCGGCAGAACAAGCTGGAGTTCGCGTTGCCGATGTGATCGAGAAAATCAACGGTGCAGAAGTCAGCGATGCTGGCAGCGTACAGCAAATTGTCGAGAAAAGTACAGTGGGCAGCGATCTGCAGCTTGAAGTGAGCCGCAACGGACAACCTGTTACTGTGGCCGTGAAAGCGGGTGCTTTTCCAGCGGCCGAGAAGCAGCAGTAGAATTGTTGATTGAAACTTATATCTTGCACGCAGAAGCAAGAGTCCGGCAGGGGTTTAAACCCCTGCCTCAAAGTATCAGTCCTCTTGGATAGGACTGATACTAAGCTACTGTCAATAAATAGGGAGTAATTATTAGTCGGTTTTAACCGGATTGTGCTGTGAGACGGGGGTTTAAACCTCTGGCGGGATGTCGGGGGTACTCGTTATAGTAAGTTACCATAGTTTATATGGGTTATTAAGAGGTAGAACAATGGCTAACATTAATCGGAGGCGTACTGAAAATATTAACGGTAACTTTTATGTAGACAGTACCTGCATTGACTGCGATACTTGTCGGTGGATGGCACCTGAAGTATTTACTCAAGATGGAGAACAGTCTGCTGTTTACCACCAGCCAACTAACGAGATGGAAGAAGTGCGATCGCTCGCGGCTCTTTTGTCTTGTCCCACAAGTTCCATCGGCACTGTTGAAAAACCCAAAAACATCAAACAAGTTCAGCAACAGTTGCCCGCACTCGTAGCTGAAAATGTCTATCACTGCGGCTACCATTCAGAGCAATCCTACGGTGCTGCTAGCTATTTAATTGTCCGTCCAGAGGGCAATGTTTTAGTTGATTCTCCCCGTTTTGTGCCGCCGCTAGTCAAAAACATAGAAGCAATGGGTGGCATTCGCTATCTGTACTTGACTCACCGCGACGACGTAGCAGACCATCAAAAATACCGCGATCATTTTGGGTGCGATCGCATTCTCCATGCTGACGAAATTAACGCGGGTACTCGCAGTGTAGAAATTCAATTGGGGGGCAGCGAACCGCATCAAATAGCCGATGATTTGTTGATTATACCTGTTCCCGGCCATACGAAAGGTCACACAGTTTTGCTTTACAATAACAAGTTTTTGTTCAGCGGCGATCATCTTGCTTGGTCGGAAAGTTTGCAGCAGCTAGTTGGCTTTCACGAAGTCTGTTGGTATTCTTGGCCGGAACAAATCAAATCTATGCAGAATTTGGCTACTTACTCGTTTGAGTGGGTGTTGCCTGGACACGGCCGCAGGTATAATGCCGATCGAGAAACAATGAGCAAGCAAATGCGGAAATGTATTGCTTGGATGGTCGATTCTTAATAGTTTAAAACCCCTTCTATCCTCGGCAGTAGCCAATCCTACACACATAGATTCCGAGCCGAGGGCGACTAAGAATAAGAGGGGATGTTTAAGCCGGATTGGGTATTAAGCCTTTGGAATGGCAACCAAAGTGATAAGCTGATACGCAGCTAGATTGTATAATATAAATATAAAATAAGCGCTCATTAGTTAGAATGTATGCCAGCCAAA